>CAYGXT010000488.1:0-2880 GCA_964353695.1 uncultured Myxococcaceae bacterium | reverse complement strand
CCTGCGGGTGAACGAGGCGCAGGATCGCCGTGCCGGTGGTGGCGGCGGCGGTGGCGGTGGCGGGCGCGGCGGTGGCGGTGGCGGCTACGGCGGCGGCGGCGGTGGCGGCGGGCCCCGCGGTGGCGGTGGCGGCTACGGCGGCGGCGGTGGCGGCGGTGGTAGTGGCGGCGGCGGTGGCGGCGGTCGCCGCGGCGGCTGGTAACTACCGGCCGATCGTTTTGGTGCCGGGCCCCTAGGGGCCCGGCACCTCATGCGGCCTCGATCTTCGCGTAGGCCGTGAGAGCTTCGTAGGCGTCCGAAATCTCGACGCCTGGCTCCTCGATTACTGCGCGGAGCCAGTCCGGGCGCCCAATCGCGCAGACCGTGATCGGTCGTTCGAGGCCGGAGAGCTGCGCCGCCTGGCGTGCGAAGCTCGACGCGTAATCCGGTGGCCGGATGTCCCTCGACAGCTCGACCACGGCGAACGGATCCGGTGGGATCACCGCCTCCGGATCGACGGCCGGGATGGTGCAGGTTCCCGGCCGCGGCCCTCCGCCGACCAGGCCCGGCCCATCCCTCAGGATCGTTCCCCGCACCGCCAACGGCCTGGCTCCCGCCAGCAGCAGCGCGACGTAGGCCCCGAGCCCGCGCCCCATCACAGTCGCGCTCCCGAGCTTCGCGAGCGCAGCATCGGCGTCCGCCATCAGGATCTCGGCCGTGTAGCCACCGCCTTCCGACAAGGTCGAGCACCCGTGCCCCGTGAAGTCGAGCGCATGGATCGGCCCGGGCCAGGTCTGCGTCTCGCGCGGCGCCTGCCGCGGCGAGCATTCGCCCAGCCCGTGCAGGAGCAGCAGCGCCCTGCCCTTCCCTCCCCGTAGCTCGTACAGCGCGAGACGGACCTTCCCGTGCACCAGCGTCGGCATCACGCAGCCAGGAACTGCAGCACGAGGTCGGCGACCTCCCGCGGCTTCTCGAGATGAACGAAGTGGCCCGTGTCGGTGAATTCGACGAGCTCGGCGTCGGGCGGCAGGAAACGCCGCACCGAATCCGCCGTCGTGCCCCAGCCCATGACCTCGGGGATCAGACCGAGGATGCCGAGCAGCGGCACGGAGAGTCCGGGCAGGCGCTCGAGATACCAGTCGGGCCGCCACGGGCCAAAGCCGCCGAAGCGGAGCGCGGGGTCGATCTTCCAGCGCCAGCCGTCCGGGTCCTGGCGAGCCCCGATCGTCACCAGGTAGCGAAGCCACTCTTGGGAGAGGCGGGGGTTCATGCGCCCACGCCGCTTGGCGAGTTCGTCCTGGCTGCCGGGCTTGCGCTCGAGCAGGGCAACGCGGCGGCGGTGGTCGAGCCAGCCCGTGGTCTCGGCCGCCAGCAGCCGCGTACGCTCGTGATCGGCGACGTCGGGAGAGGGCCGACGGGACGGAAGGCCGTCGATGTTCACGAGGCGCGAGACGCGGTGGGGGCAGGCCTCGGTGAGGTGCGTGAGCAGCGAGCCGCCCTTCGAGTGGCCGACCAGGGGCGCAGGCCTACGCGTCGTCGAATCGAGCACGGCCAGCGCGTCGCGGGCGTCGGCCTCCCAGCTGTAGAGCGCCGTGTGCGCGCTGTCGCCGTGCCCGCGCTGATCCCAGCAGACGACGCGCCAGCCACCGGCCGCAAGCAGCGGCGCGAAGATGTCGAAGGTCCCCGCGAAGTCGAAGCCGCCGTGCGCGAGCAGAAGAGGCGGCGCATCGGGGTCGCCCCACTCGTAGACCGCAAGGTGGACGCCGTGCCGCACCACCGTCCGTCGGCGCCAGGGCCTCAAGGCGCCGGGGGGAGTCGTATCCCCGCCGCCTTCGATCCCGGGCCGGGCACTCTCGGTCATGGTCCTCCTCCGGCTCGCATGCACTGGGAATCGTCAAGGTAGTGTGAAAACTCGTCCGAGAGCAGCCGCAGCGCCCCGCGGCATGCCGGCCACTCGCTCCGCACGCTAGTTTTTTGCCCGGGGAGACCCGCTTTGAAGCCGCTGCTCGACTGGCTCTTCACGATCCCATTCCTCGCCGCCTTCGGGCTGGTGCTCGTCTTCTTCGATCCGTTGCAGCGGGTGGCGCGCCTGTTCGGGCAGCGCCCCCAGGAGATCATGGCGGGATCCCTGCAGACCGGGCTCGTTTGGGCGTTTCGCATCTGCGGCACACGGATCGAGGTGGAGCGGTCGCCCGAGGTGCGGCCCTGGTCGTCCTACGTGCTGATCTCAAACCACCAGAGCCTCTTCGACATCCCGATTCTCGGCGCCATCCTTTTCTCGAACTTTCCGAAGTACGTCTCCAAGCGCGAGCTCGCGAGCTGGATCCCGAGCATCTCCTACAACCTGCGCCGCGGCGGCAACGCGGTCATCGACCGCAAGGACCGTGCGCAGGCTCTTGCCGAGATCCGTGCCCTCGGCCGGCGGATTTCCGAGCGCAACGTCTCGGCCGTGATCTACCCCGAAGGCACCCGCTCACGGCGCGGCGAGCTCGGCGCCTTCAAACCCGGGGGGATGCTGGAGCTGCTCGAGGCCGCCCCCAACGTGCCGGTGGTACCGGTGAGCATCGACAACGCCTGGAAGCTCCTCCGCAACAACCTGCTCCCTGTGCCGTTCGGTACGCGCGTCCGGGTGCGCATCGGCGCCCCGATCTCCCGAGTCCCGAACGAGGATCGCGCCGCCCTGCTGGCCCGTGTCCGCGAGCAGATCGCGGGTACCCTGGACGAGTGGCGCAAGGGCGAGACCCGGCCCCAGGGCTGATCGAAGAAGCCGGCGCCCAAAGGCGTCGAACCTGGAACCGGCCGGCGGCTACTGGCCTGCAGCCCTGCTGCCGATGCGAGGGACAGCCCAGCGGCGGCGCGATGCGGGCCGACGGCTGGAACCGGATTCCGCTGATTCGGATG
>CAYGXT010000487.1:0-2886 GCA_964353695.1 uncultured Myxococcaceae bacterium | reverse complement strand
GTTAGCCCGCATGAAAGAGCCATGCAGCGGCAACTTGAGCGGTCCGATACCCTTTCCGTATTCGATCTCCTCTTCTGCGCAGCTCCCTTGGAGGCGCCCAGTGCACACGAAGGAAACCGTACGAGCCCTTCTCGATCGTCTTCCCGACGATTGCACGATGGATGACGTGCTGTATCACCTCTACGTAGTGCAAGCCGTCGAGCAAGGCCGTGCAGAGCTACACGCCGATCATCTTATCGAGCACGACCAGGTCGTCGCCGAGCTTCGGCGCAAGTGGCTGCTCGGCGCCGAGTAAGCTGGTCAAGAAACGCGTACGCCAATCTCGACGAAGTCCTCGCCTACGTTGCAGAGGACTCGCGGGAAGCGGCGATCCGTGTCTTGGAGCGAGCTCTCGCGGTCGCGGACTCTCTCGCGACGCTCAGTGAACGCGGCACTGTGGTGCCGGAGGTTGGCGACCGCAACATTCGTCAACTGCTCGTTCATCGCTATCGGTTGATCTATGAGGTCCGCTCATCCGGAGTGGTGATCCTCGCGTTCATCCATGGTGCTCGGGACTTCGCCGCTCGGCGCCGTCGCGAGTGAGTGCGGGCTAACAAGGCGATGCAGCTGACCGGCCGCCGCATCGAGCCGGTGCCCGATTGGGGCGGCCGTCGGCCGCCGCGTAGTGCTCGCTTCGCGGGCGGCCGCCGGGCGGTAGGTGGTACTTTCACGGGCGGCCGGCAGCTGATCGCCGGTCCGTTAGGCGGCGATGCGAACCGACGAAGTTGAATCGCGAGTTCGACGCGAGATCGAGAGGTTTCGATACGAACCTCCTTGCCATGCCACGATTGGAGTGCCCTGGTCACGTGAGCGAGTCGCGTCAGAGGTTGAGCTTCTCCGGGCATCCCTCATAACTCCACAGGTTGCAACCGTCGAGATCGCTGACGTTGGAAGTCCGGGTCCCGAACGCGACCTCTGGATCGTCACGAAGACCCTCGAGAACGGCTACCTCATCGTCTTCGACGCCGAGGGCGACTGTTTTGGGCTGGCAGTTCGCGGCGAGATCGGAATTCCGCAGACCCTCGCTATCTGGGGCGACCTCGTTCACATGTTCATGTCGCGATGAAGATCGCCGCCTAACACGGCGCTGCAGCTTGACCGGGCCACAGCGAACTCCGTTCGACGTTTGGTAGTGTTTGGCATTGGAACGTTGGCGCTTCAGTCGGCCGTCGGCGGCGGGCCCGGCAGCTGAGCGCCTATCCGTTGGACAGCACTAGTGAGTCGAATCCACGAACTCGCAGATCCGGAGCATGTAGCCGAGCAGTACGGCGACGCATCCCGCTTCGATGCGCGCGTTCAGCTCTACAAGTTCTCGACCGAGCCTCAAAGCTGGTTGCAGTGGGTCTTCGATCGGCTTCATCTGAAGTCTGGTGACTGTGTTCTCGAAGTAGGCTGCGGAACGGCGAACATCTGGCGCGAGAACGCGCGCCGAATCCCGCCGGGGATCGACCTGTTTCTTTCCGACGCGTCCGCAGGCATGCTGGCGGAGGCGCAAGCGCGGCTGGCGCAGAGCAACCTCCGCGCGCGATTCGAAATCATGGACGCGCAGAGCCTGGCAGTTCGGAGCGAGTCATTCGACATCGTCCTCGCGAACCACATGCTCTATCACGTCCCAGACCGCGCGGCGGCACTGGCCGAGTTTCGGCGTGTTCTGCGGCCGGACGCGCGCGTGGCGGTAGCGACCAACGGATCATCTCATCTCTGGGAGCTTCGGCAGCTCCTCGATCGATTTCTCGTTCGGAGCGGATTCCTCAGGGCCAATTCTAGGGTGGAAGCATTTGACCTGGACGCCGCCGTTCGGGAGGTAAGCGCTCACTTCGAAGAGGTTGAGGAGCATCGTCGCGACGACACGTTGGTCGTCACCGAGCTGGATTCCCTACTTTCCTATATCCGTTCCATGGTACCCGCGGCCGAGCAAGACTCCCCTCGGCTTATCGAACTGGCCGAGTATCTTCGGCGAGAGATCGGGACGAAGGGGTCATTCACGATTTCGGTTCGCGCGGGTGTCGTTCTGGGCGTGCGTGGGCGGTAGGTGCTGTCCAACAAGAGAATGGAGACCGACCGCCGGCAGCATCGGGTGCCGCCGCCACCAAGCCCGGCGGCCGCCCGGTTCGGGGTTGACTCGCGGGCGTCCGCCGGTCGACACTCGGTTGGTTCACGGGCCGGCGGCGGCTCATTCTCAATCCGTTAGGCCGACCGGAGAACAGGAGCTAGCTTTCCCGACATGTCGACGGCTGCCACCAGCAAGGAACGGATTCTCGAGGCGCTTCGGAGCCTCCCTCCCGACGCGACGGTCGATGACGCGATCGAGCGTCTTGTGTTCATGGCCCGGGTCGAGGAAGGGCTCGCGCAACTCGATGCCGGCCAGGGCATCCCTCACGAAGAAGTGAAGCGGCGCTTCGGGGCGTGAAGCACCTATCCTGGTCGCCGCGCGCGCTCGCCGACCTCGAGGCCATCCGCGAGCACATCGCCTACGACTCGGATTTGTACGCGGGGCTCATGGTTTCCCGTCTCGTGGCTGCACCAAGCCGCCTCATCCAGTTCCCGGAACTGGGCCGCGTTGTTCCGGAGTTCGGGAAACCCGACATTCGCGAACTCATCATCCGCCCCTACCGCTTGGTCTACCGGCTTCGGGGTGAACTCGTTGAGATCGCCACCGTCTTCCACGCTGCTCGCATGTTCCCCGACCTGCGGCAGTAGCACGTGGAGCGGCCTAACACGGCAATGGAGCTGACCGGCCGCAGTCGGTGGCGTGCCACGGCTTCGGGCCGCCGGGCTCGGGGTTGACACGCCGGCGGCCGGCGGTCGAGACTTCGGTGGCATGCGGCGGCCGGCAGCTCATTGCCA
>CAYGXT010000486.1:0-2892 GCA_964353695.1 uncultured Myxococcaceae bacterium | reverse complement strand
GGGCTGGATCGTCGGCAGCGTTCACAGAGACGCGCACGTCGGCCGCTCCCACGGCGCGCGCCGCCTCCGTCGCGAGCTGCGCGATGTGCGCGCGCTTCGCGACGTAGTCGGTGGTGTCCGCGACGAAGCGGTCCACCAGGGCGCAGGCCACCGTGAGCTCGACGCTCCTCCCCTGCCTCACGCCCATTACCTTGATGTCCTCGCCGATCTCCGGATGCTCCTGCTTGACGGACGGGGCGTTCAGCCTGTGCTCGACGTGCGCGACCACGGTCTCGAGCCGGCTGAGGGGCGCCCAGCCCACGCCGCAGGAGGTGTCGTTTGCGGGAGGAGCGCTCCCCTCGCGCGCGCGCAGGTAGAGATCGACCAGCTCGCTCGATCCGGGCCGCACCAGCGAGTGGATCCGGACGTGCTCGCGAGCGTCGAGGTGCCGCAGGTGGGCTCCGAGCCAGCGGCGCGAGCCCTCTACGGCCAGCTCCTCGATGGGCACGCGTACGCCGCGCCACTCCGCGGTGGCGCGGCCGGCGAGGAAGATCTCGATCGGCTCGAGGACGACGCCCCCTCCGAAGGCCGGCCGGGAGCACCCTCCCCAGAGCAGCGCCTTGTCGACGTTGTGGTGGAGGATCGCGCCGAAGCGCTCGCGATAGAAGCGCGAGAGACCGAGGGAGAGCTCCTCGGAAAGGGCGTCGCAGATCGAATCGGGGTGGCCGAGGCCCTTGCGCTCCACCACCTCGACGGGCTGCTCGTCGACGGGAAGCCCCGGCAGCGCTTCGATCGTCACTTGCATGGGGGAGCAGTCTAGCCAGGACGGCGACAGGGTCAGCTGTCGAGCGCCGCGCGGACACCGCCCATCAGTGCACCACGACGACCGGCTTGGGCGTCTCGCCGATCACACGATGCGAGAGGCTGCCGAGCGCCGCACCGGAGAGCGCCCCCCGCCCGCGGCTGCCCATGACGATGAGGTCGGCCTCGACCGCCGCGTCGACGATGGCGCGCAGCGGCGGCTCCACCTCGATGCGCCAGGCGACCGGCACGCCGGCGGCCTCGCAGACGCGCCGGCAGCGGTCGAGCTGCGCCTCGGCGTCCTTGCGCAGCCCTTGCTCGACCTCTCCGGGCGGCAGCGCGAGGCGTGCGTCCGCCAGCGCGCTCACACCGGAGAGCCAGCGCAGCTTTCGCGGGTCGATCGCGTGCAGCAGCGTGATATGGCCCCCCGAAAGGCGGGCCAGCGACACCGCGAGCTCGGTGGCGCGCAACGACGGACCCGACCCGTCTACCGCCACGAGGATGCGCTTCGGGGCGTCGGGGAGCGGCGACAACGCCGCCTGCTTCGCCGCCTCCACCTCGGCGGCCTGCGCGCAGCCGAGCGAGCAGAAGCGAGCGGCCTCGCCGCCGATCCGGGCCTCGACCGTCACCTCTACGGGCACGTGGGCTCCGCACTTCGGACACTTCACCAACATCGATCCTCCTTCCTAGGCGCCGGCTGCGAGCCGCTCCTCCAGCTCTGCTACGCGCAGCCGCGTAGCGATCGCGACGTCGGTAGACTGGGAGAGGCTGTCGATGCCGGCGCGAACCAGCCGCTCCGCGATCTCAGGATAGTCGCTCGGCGCCTGGCCGCAGATGCCGATCTTGCGCCCGGCGCGGTGGGCCCCCTCGATCGCCATCTCGAGGGCCCGGATCACGGCCGGGTTACGCTCGTCGAAGACGCCAGCGAGGATGCTCGAGTCGCGATCCACGCCGAGCACGAGCTGCGTGAGGTCGTTCGACCCGATCGAGAAGCCGTCGAAGTGCCGGGCGAACTCGTCCATCAGCAGCACGTTCGCCGGGATCTCGCACATGGCGTAGACCTCGAGTCCTCGGTCGCCCCGCCTCAGGCCATGGCGTGCCATCTCCTCCTGCACCGTCTCGGCCTCGGCGGTGGTGCGGCAGAACGGGATCATCACGATCAGGTTCTCGAGACCCATCTCCTCGCGCACGCGGCGCAGCGCACGGCACTCGAGGGCGAAGCCTTCCCGGTAGGCGGGGTGCGCGTAGCGGGAGGCGCCGCGGAACCCGATCATCGGGTTCTCCTCCTCGGGCTCGAAGAAGCGCCCCCCCAGCAGCCCCGCATACTCGTTGGTCTTGAAATCGGAGAGCCGCACGATCACCGGCCGTGGATGGAAGGCCGCCGCGATGCGGCCCACACCCTCCGCCAGCTTCTCCTCGAAGAACGCCGAGCCGTCCGGATAGCCACGGATGCGGGCGGCAATCTCGCTCCGGGTCTCGTCGTCGGTACGCTCGGGGTGGATCAGCGCCATGGGATGGATCCCGATCGCGCTCGTGATGATGAACTCCTCGCGGGCGAGGCCGACGCCGTCTACCGGCAGGAAGGAGAGCGCGAAGGCCTGGCCGGGGTCTCCGAGGTTGACGTAGATGTGGGTTCGGGTGCGTGGAAGCTCGCTCACGTCCAGCTCGCGGCGCTCGAAGCCGAGGATCCCCTCCATCACCAAGCCCGTCTCACCCTCGGCACAGGAGACTGTGACGGACTCGCCATCGCGGAGCAGCGCCGTGCCGTTTCCCGTACCCACGACGCAGGGGAGCCCCAGCTCGCGGCTCACGATGGCAGCGTGGCAGGTGCGGCCGCCCTGGTCGGTGACGACTGCCGACGCCGTCCGCAGGATCGGCTCCCAGTCTGGATCGGTCATGGCCGTCACCAGCACCGAGCCAGGCTTGAAGCGATGCAGCTCGGCGGAGCTTGTGAGACGGGCTACCGGACCGACCCCGATCTGCGTCCCCACGGCACGCCCCGAGACCCGCACCGGTCCGCGCTCTTTCAGCACGAAGGTGACGAGCTTCGTGACGTCCCGCCGCGCGTGGGCTGTCTCTGGCCGCGCCTGCACGATGAAGAGAGCGCCGTCG
>CAYGXT010000485.1:0-2893 GCA_964353695.1 uncultured Myxococcaceae bacterium | reverse complement strand
CGAGCTCGTGCTGGAGATCCCGGAGAGCGAGCTCGAGCAGGTGCGAGGCGAAGTGTCCCGCCGGATGCAGCAGATACTCCCCCTGCGGGTGCCCCTGCTGGTGGATGTGGGCGTGGGGCGCTCGTGGCGCGAGGCGCACTGATGCAGCCGGCCGGCAGCAAGGCCCACAAGGTCCAAGGGGCGGCGGCCGGACGGAGCCTTCCGGGAGCGCAGCGAGTCTGCGAATTTGGGCGGTCCGAATGACGTCGAATCGAGTCGACGAGGAGACGATCGCCCGGGCGAGGGCCGGGGATCACGAGGCATTCCGAGTGCTGGTAGAGGCTCATCAAGGCCGGCTCTTCCGACTGGCGGCACGTGTGCTGCGGGACGAGGACCTCGCTCGCGACGCGGTGCAGGAAGCCTTCCTCAAGGCCTACGTCTCGCTGCGGCGCTTCGAGGGACGCTCGAGCCTCTACACCTGGCTGTACCGTCTCACGCTGAACGTCTGTCTCGACATGCGAAGGCGCAGCAAATCCGATCGCACGGTGGAGTGGCCGGAGGTTCAGCTCGCCGACGGTACATTCAAAGGCGAGCCCATACCGGCGAGCGGAACCGAGCCGCCTGCAGCCGGTCCGGATGCGGAGCTCGAGCGCTCGGAGATCCGGCAGCGCGTGGGACAGGCCATCGAGGAGCTGCCGCCCGAGGCGAGGGAGACGCTGATCCTGCGTGAGGTGGACGGCCTCAGCTACACGGAGATCGCCGAGACACTCGGCATCCCGAAGGGAACGGTGATGAGCCGATTGCATTACGCCCGCAAGCGCGTGCGCAAGCTCCTTCAGGCGACCGGGATCGCCGGAGCGGAACCGACGTCGCAGGAGGAAGAGTCATGAAGGCGTGCCAGAGAACCCAGGACCGCCTCGAGGCTTTTCACGACGGAGAGCTCGCGGGCTTCCTGCGCTGGCGGATGGCGCGTCATCTGACGAGCTGCCCGCATTGCCGCTCCGAGGTCGAGGATTTCGGCGCGATCGCGGAGATCGTGCGGGAGGAGGAGTTAGCAGCGACGCCCGCGCCCGACCTTTGGGCGGCGATCGCGGCGCAGCTGCCCGCGATCGATGCGGAGTTCGAACGACGTGCGGCGCCCGCCGCGGCGCTGCGCCCGGCGCGCGAGCGCAAGGGCTGGGCTGCGCTGCTGGGGCCGCTGCCGATCGGTGTCGGGGGGCTAGCCGTCGCGGCCGTCGCCTTCGTGCTCTGGCTGCGCGTGCCCGGGTTTCCGGTGCGCGATGACGTGGTCGAGGAGCTCGACACCATGGGCCGATCGGTCGTGGTGCTCCCGTCCGACGACAAGTCAACCATTATCTGGGTGCTCGATCCGAAGCCCGCGGAAAGCGCGAAGGAGTCCGGCCTTGAAGTTCTCTAGAGCCCTGCGAAGCATCACGGCGCTGGGAGGGGCCGGGCTGCTGCTGGCGAGCCTGGCTCGGGCCCAGGAGCCTGGGGCTGCTGTCCCGCGGACTGCACCGGTTCGCGTCGAGGTCTTGACCGTCTATGCCTCCGCCCGGCCCGGCACCATCGATCCCGCTGCGGCCGAGCTGGGCCGGATGCTGGGCCGGGAGTTCAACCTGCAGACGTTGCGTGTGATCCAGCTCCAGCAGCTCTTGCTGGCGCTGCACCAGATCGGGCAGGTCCAGCTGCCGACGGGGCATTGGGTGAGCGTGGAGCCGGAGGAGTTCACGCCGGGCGGGCTGCGTATGGGGGTGGAGGTCCAGGGGATGCTGCGGACCCACGTGAAGGTTCCGAGCGGCAACCAGGTCGTGATCGGGGCCTACAGCTACGAGGATGGCCGGCTCGTCGTGCGCCTGGCTCCGACCTACGAGGCGCCGATGGAGATTCCGCAGGGGCGGTAAGCGCATAGGAGGGTACGTGAGCGAGTTCCGGCTGACGGAGCTGGCCCCCGGCGGCGGTTGAGCCCGCAAGCTTGCCGCTGTGGATCTGGTCCAGGTCCTCAAAAACATCGCGCCTCTCGCACACGCCTGGGTGGATCCCGACGTCGGGCCCCTCGAGGATGCGGCACTGCTGCGCCCGCCGGGAGGCTCGTCTCTCGTATTCACGCTCGACTTCATCACGCCCAACGTGGACGAGCCCGAGGCCTTCGGCGCCATCGCTGCCACGAACGCGCTCTCCGACGTCTACGCCATGGGCGGCGAGCCGCAGGTGGCGCTGGTGATTTGCGGCTTTCCACCCGAGCGGCTTCCGCTGGACGTGCTCGCACGCATCCTCCAGGGTGGGCGCGACCAGTGTGCGAAGGCGGGCTGCGCCATCGTGGGTGGTCATACGATGCAGGATACGGAGCTGAAGTACGGCCTGTGCGTGATCGGGAGCGTGTCGCCCGGCCGCGCGCTCACCCAGACACACGGCCGTGTCGGAGACCGGCTGGTGCTGACCAAGCCTCTCGGCCTCGGCGTAGCCTCTGCCGCAATCCGCAAGGGCCGGCTCGGGGCCTTTGATCTGGCGCGCGCCGTCGCGCTGATGACGACACTCAACCGCGACGCGATGCAGCAGGGTGTTCTTGACGGCCTCGCTCATCTCCTGCTCGATGCCGCGGTTGCCCTGATCGTGAAAGAGGAGGTTGGCGTCCTTGCGCTCCGCCGCCTGGAATTCCAGGTGGCCTTCAGGGCCGACCTTGATGTGCGACGTGCTCTGGAGACGAATCGGCCCGCCGGCCTGGAGGCTCTGGTCAATGGCCCGTCCGAGCATCTTCTGGAATTCGGCCACGGGCAGGTCACGGACCTTGTAGTAGGGCGTGTCGATGTTGGCAATGTTCTGCGCGAGGACGCCCTGGCGGGCTTCGGTGAATTGCATCACCGCCCGAGCGGTTCCCGCCGCGCCGCGATCGAAGATGTTGTCCAGCCAACTCGCC
>CAYGXT010000484.1:0-2895 GCA_964353695.1 uncultured Myxococcaceae bacterium | reverse complement strand
GCGGTGCGGAAGAGCGGGACGCGCACACCGAAGCGGAGGGTCTGCAGCGAGAAGACGTTCGAACGCCGCAGGAGGAAGAGTCGCGAGTGCTCCAGCTCTCGTGTGGTCTCGGTCACGAAGCGCTGCGCAGCGGAGTGCCGGTCGCCGTCGAGCAGGCTCGCGTTCCAGAGCGGGCGGCTGCTCGGCACACCGATCTGCTCGACCGTCTCGCGGCGGTAGCGAGCCAGGCTGGCCAGCACCTCGTCGGAGATCGCGACCAGCCGGGCCGCCTGGTCTTGCAGCGAGAGGATGCGCTCCCGGAGCGTGAGGATCTGCTCGCGAGCGTGATCGATCTCGCGCTCCACATCCTCGATGCGTCCCAGCACGGAAGCGGGTGCATCACTGTCCCGCGCCGCCTGATCGGTGAGGATCCAGCGCTCCCGGGCGGCCTTCAGCTCCGCGAGCGCCTTCTCGGCGTCCTGCGCGCGCGCGGTAAGCGTCGCGCTCTGCGCATCGATCTGCTGGCGCGTCTCGTTCCACCCCGCCTCTATACCCTCGAGGACGCTGAGCCGCGGCCCTTCCTCCTGCAGGGCCCGCGTGTCCTGCACGGCCTCCCAGACGAGGGCGCCGCTGCCCTTGATCTTCTCCTCGAAGCGACCGAGATCCGCGCGCGCCTCGAGGTCGGGCGCCAGCCTACGCAGCCAGATGACGGCGACCTCCGCCCGTGTAGCGATCTCGGCTACCGGGATCGCCACCTCCGCCACCGGCTCGGTCGGAAGGGCCGTTCCGTTCGCGGGCGCGGCCTCGCGGGGGGCCGCAGCGGGCATGGGCGCCGGCAGCGGCCCTGCGGCGGGCGCGGGCCATGCGGCGAGAAGCCCGGCGCATACGATCCAAAAGCCTCTTCGACCGAGCTTCATCCGGCGCATCTCCGTGTGAGCAGGCGCGGAGAAGCCTACCTCATGAGCCCGATCGTCATGAGCTCGTGGCGGATCGTCGGGGACCGCGGACTAGAAGCGCTCGATGTGGAGGTCGTCCTCTTTCTCGGGCGGCTCGGGCGCGGCGGTCTTCTCGGTAGCCGGCGCTTCGGACTTCTCCTCGCCGTCCCTCTCGAATTCGTCCCAGGTGCCATCCGACGTCGACGCGATGCCGCGGAAGCGGAGTGCGAAGTCATCTGCGTTGGAGACGTTCTTCAACGCCTCGTCGTAGGTGACGAGGCCAGTCCTCACCAGGTGCATCAGCGATTGGTCGAAGGTCTGCATGCCGTAGGTCGTGAAGCCGCGGGCGATGGCGTCGTGCAGCTCCTTGGTGCGATCCTTGTCGGCGATGCACTCGCGCACGCGCGCCGTCGAGATCAGCACCTCGAGGGCGGGCACCCTGCCCTTGCCGTCGGCTCGCGGCACCAGGCGCTGGGAAATCACGGCCTTGAGAATCGATGCGAGCTGCAGGCGAACCTGCTTCTGCTGGTAGGGCGGGAAGACGGAGATGATACGGTTGATGGTCTCCGTCGCGTCGAGGGTGTGAAGCGTGCTCATCACGAGGTGGCCGGTCTCGGCCGCAGTGATGGCCGTCTCGATGGTCTCGAAGTCGCGCATCTCGCCCACGAGAATCACGTCCGGGTCCTGGCGCAGCGCGGCGCGGAGCGCGCTCGCAAAGCTCTGCGTGTCCACGCCAATTTCGCGCTGGTTCACGATCGAGCGACGGTCGCGGATCAGGAACTCGATCGGGTCCTCGATCGTCACGATATGACAGGTCCGGTTGGAGTTGATGTGCTCGATCATGCCGGCGAGCGTGGTGGACTTGCCCGAGCTGGTGGTGCCGGTCACGAGAATCAGCCCGCGCTGCTCCATCGCGATGCTCTCGATGACCTTGGGCAGGAGCAGCTGCTCGATGCTCTTCACGCCGAAAGGAATCACGCGGAAGACGGCTGCGACAGTGCCACGCTGCTGGAAGACGTTCACGCGAAAGCGGCCAAGACCCGGGATGCCGTAGGCGAGGTCGCACTCGCGGTTGGTCTCGTAGCGCTCCTTCTGGACCGGGTTCATGATGCCCACGGTCATGCGCTGGAGATCTTCGGGAACCAGGCGCTCCGCGCTCTTGAGCGGTACGAGCGCGCCATCCAGGCGGAACATCGGGGGTAGCCCCGACTTCAGGTGAATGTCGGAGGCCCCGTTCTTGATGGCCGCCTTCAGGATCTCGTTCAGGTCCACCGGCATACGGAAAACTCCTGCGATCGCCCAGGCAGGCGTTCGCTTCCGCATTTGTTTCGACCATTGGGGGCCGGGTCTTGAGGCAGGCTGCCCCGGGGGAAGAGCAGATCCTTCCTAGAGCGGCCGGGAGGAAGCGCTACTTTCGCCCGCTGGCCGGAGATCGAACGAGGGGGGACGAGAACGATGAACGCGCTGGACAGCCTGAAGAGCCGCCGGACACTCCATGTGAGTGGAAAAGCCTATGATTATTTCAGCCTCGAGGCTGCCGGGGCATCCTTGCCGGGCGCCGAGCGCCTCCCCCTC
Organism: uncultured Myxococcaceae bacterium; assembly: GCA_964353695.1. GTDB lineage: Bacteria > Myxococcota_A > UBA9160 > UBA9160 > UBA9160 > MYXO. Next base: position 406 of record CAYGXT010000484.1, on the reverse strand, counting down.
TCATTGAAGGTCCTCCTCGAGAACCTGTTGCGGTTCGAGGACGGCCGCTCGGTGACGCGCGCCGATCTGGAGGCCGTGGCTGCCTTCAGCCGCGACGGGCACGCGGACCGCGAGATCGCCTTCCGCACGGCGCGCGTGCTGATGCAAGACTTCACGGGCGTTCCCGCGGTCGTGGATCTCGCGGCCATGCGCGACGCGATGCGGAGCCTCGGAGGCGACGCGAAGAAGATCAACCCGCTCGTTCCCGTCGATCTCGTCGTCGACCACTCGGTGCAGGTCGACTTCTTCGGCAGCGAGAGCGCCGTGCAGCGGAACGAAGAGCTCGAATACCAGCGCAACGGCGAGCGCTACGCCTTCCTGCGCTGGGGGCAGGCCGCCCTCGACGACTTCCGCGTCGTGCCGCCGG
>CAYGXT010000483.1:0-2905 GCA_964353695.1 uncultured Myxococcaceae bacterium | reverse complement strand
CGTCGGATACCGGCGCCATCGAGATGGCGATCTGGGGGCTGCTCGGGCCGCGTCCCGTCGACGTGCTGGTCTGGGAAAGCTTCGGCAGCGGCTGGGCGGAGGACGTGCAGCAACAGCTTCGACTGGAGACGCGCGTGCTCGAGGCCGAGTACGGCGCGCTCCCGGATCTCCGGACCGTGGACTTCGACCGCGACGTGATCTTCACCTGGAATGGCACCACGTCGGGTGTGCGCGTTCCCAACGCGAACTGGATTCCGCGCGACCGAGGCGGTCTCGTGCTCTGCGATGCCACCTCCGCCGTCTTCGCCATGAACGTCGACTTCGAGAAGCTCGACGTCGTAACATGGTCGTGGCAGAAGGTGCTGGGAGGCGAGGCCGGGCACGGCATGCTGGCGCTCTCGCCGCGCGCCGTGGAACGCCTGAAGACGCACACACCGGCGTGGCCGCTGCCCAAGATCTTTCGTCTCTTCGAGAAGGGGAAGCTGCTCGAGAGCCTGTTCGAGGGCTCGACCATCAACACACCGTCGATGCTCTGCGTCGAGGACGCGCTCGACGGCCTGGCCTGGGCCGAGCGCGAGGGTGGCCTCCCGGGTCTCATCCGGCGCTCCGAGAGCAATCTTTCGGCGATCGCCGATTGGGTCGCGCGTACGCCGTGGGCTCGCTTCCTCGCCCGCGATCCCGCTACGCGTTCGTGCACCTCGATCTGTCTGCAGCTGGGAGACCCGGACTTCGACGCCCTCGACGCGAAGATGCGCGCCACGACGCTAGGCGCCCTGGTGAAGCTGCTCGAAGCAGAAGGCGTCGCGTACGACATCGCGAGCTATCGCGACGCACCGCCAGGGCTTCGCATCTGGGGTGGCGCCACCGTAGACCGCGAGGACATCGAAGCGCTGCTGCCCTGGCTCGACTCGGCCTGGGGCGAGGTCCGAGGAAGCTGAAGGAGCCAACGCATGCGCTACTGCCATCCCTGCGACTGTCAGTTCCCGGACGAGCAGGAGCTCTGCCTGCACTGCGGGGCATCGCTCCACGACGAGCCGCGTCGTCCTGGAGACGAGGATCGTGATGCCGCTCCCACCGAGGGCATGCTCCTGCTGGCGTCGATGGATCCGTTCGAGGCGCGCCGACTCCTCGACCGGCTGGACGAGGAGGGCATCCACTTCGCCGTCATCAATGACGCCGCCGCACGCAGGCTTTCGGGCGGCAGGGTGGGAGGCTACAACGGCGTGAACGTCTTCGTGCCCCCGGACCAGCACGCGGAGGCCCGCGAGATCCAGCAGCGCGTGCTTCGAGAGTCCCTTCCGGGCCTGGCGGAGGATTTCGAGCCCACTCCCGACGGCGCCGAGGTCTGCCCCGCCTGCTCTACACCGCTCGCGGGAGATGCTCAGGCCTGCGAGGAATGCGGGCTCGAGTTCCCAGAAGTGAACTCGTAACCCGGACGATGCCGCGCCCGACGCGAGCGCGACACCGGATGCTGTCGTTCACGCTGATGGCGATGGCGATCGCCTATCTCGATCGCATCTGCATCTCGACCGCTGCGCCTGCGATCAAGGCGGATCTCGCGCTCACCGACGCGCAGATGGGATACGTCTTCAGCGCCTTCACCCTGGCCTACGCGATCTTCGAGGTGCCGAGCGGCTGGCTCGCCGACCGCTTCGGCGCACGCGCCATGCTGACGCGGATCGTGATCTGGTGGTCCGCCATGACCGCGGCCACCGGTGCCGCCACGGGCTTCGTTTCGCTGGTGGCGCTGCGGGCCTTCTTCGGCATGGGCGAGGCCGGTGTGCTGCCGAGCATGACCCGCGCCTACGGGCGCTGGCTCCCGCTGCGCGAACGCGGCCGCGCCTTCGGTCTGACCATCATGGCAGCCGCGCTCGGCGGTGCGGCGACGCAGCCGCTCGTGGTGGCGCTCTTGGAGCGCTTCTCCTGGCGCCAGGCCTTCCCGATCTTCGGGGCCGTGGGCCTGGTGTGGGCCGCGGCGTGGTTCTGGTGGTTCCGCGACGATCCGCGCGAGCACACCGGCGTGAACGCGGCGGAGCTCGCACTCATCGGGAGCGATCCTGAGTCTGCCCATCCTCCCGTGCCGTGGGCCTCGATGCTGCGCAGCCGGGGTCTGCTCGCCTTGTGCGCGATGTACTTCGGAGCGATCTACGGCTGGTACTTCTACCTCACGTGGCTGCCGACCTACCTGCTCCGTGCACGGGGCTTCGACCTGCGAACGGTCGGCTGGCTCGCAGCCCTGCCCCTGCTTGCAATCGCGGCGGGCTCATTGGCCGGCGGCGCCGTGAGCGATCTGCTCTCGCGCCGCTTCGGCCCGCGGATCGGCCTGCGTGCCCCCGGCCTCGTCGGACTCCCGCTGGCAGCGCTCGCCATCCTCGGCGCCGTGGCGACGCCCGATCCGCGCAGGGCGGCCCATCTGCTCGCGTGTGCGGCGGGCCTCGCGGCGCTCGGCGTCGCACCGGCCTGGGCGATCTGCCTCTCCATCGGCGGGCGACATGCCGGGGTGGTGAGCGGCGCCATGAACACCTTCGGCAACCTCGGCGGCATGCTGAGCCCCGTGGTCGTCGGCTGGTCGCTCACGGCGTGGGGCTCCTGGGAGACTCCGCTCTACACGGTGGCTGGCTGTTATCTGCTCGCCGCACTGTGCTGGCTCGGGATCGATCCACTCGAGCCCATTGCGGCCGATTGAGCGCGACCTCACACTTCGGCCCCTCGATGGAGATCACCCATGGTTGAGTTCATGCTGCTCTTCGTGATCTGGCTCGTCGTGCTTTTTCGCTGGATGTTTTGGGGAGGGGACGGCCTGTCCTAACGACGCGAGACGAGCGCGCCGGCTTGCTCCCTCTCCAACCGCCTGCGACGTTCTGGCTCCCGGAGGCCTCCATGCCGACCTTGCTCGACAATTGGA
>CAYGXT010000482.1:0-2907 GCA_964353695.1 uncultured Myxococcaceae bacterium | reverse complement strand
CGTCGAGCAGGTGGTGGTGCTCCCGATCGCCTTCAATCTTCCCTTCGACGACGACCCGGTGCTCGCCATCCTCGACGCAATCGAGAGGGGCGGCGGATCCGGGCGCCTCGTGCCTTTCGCCTCGGTGCACCCGCGCGATGTTCGCAAGCGCGAGAAGCTGCGCGATTACGTCGCGCGGGGCGCTCGCGGGGTCAAGCTCCACCCGGAGTTCCAGCGCTTCTACCCGGACGCGCCGGAAGCGATGGAGATCTACGAGGAGTGCGCGCGGCTTGGCCTCCCTGTGCTCTTCCACTGCGGCCGCTCTGGCATCGAGCCCGAGTTCCTGCGGCGCTACGCGCTCATCCGGCGCTATGTCGGCGCGATCGAGGCCTTTCCGGACGTGCGCTTCATACTCGGACACGCGGGCGCCCGCGACGTGGCCGAGGCAGTTCCGCTCGCTCGCCGCAGCGAGAACGTCTGGCTCGAGATCTCGAGCCAGGGCGTGACCTCGATCGGCGAGATCGTGGCGGCGGTAGGCGAACGCAAGGTCGTCTACGGCACCGACTGGCCCTTCTATCCGCTGGCGGTCAGCCTCGCGAAGGTGCTGATCGTGACCGAGGGCCGTCCAGACGCGCGCCACGCCATCCTGCGTGGCAACGCACTCGAGCTGCTCGGCGAGGCCGGCGGGCGCTAGACCGCTCGCGCCTGCAACATCTCCCGGAACGTCTCCGGGTCCCGCCGCGCCGCGTCAGAGCTCTCGACGAAATCGCGCAGCAGCTCGGCGAAGCGCAGCGGATGCTCGACGTGCAGGAAATGCCCGGCCCCTTTGAAGATCTCGAGCCGACTCTCCGGCAGGAGCGCGTGCGCGGCGTAGGCGTGATCGACCGGAATGATGTCGTCCTGGTCGCCCCAGACGATCAGGGTGGGGACGGCGGAGGTGAGGTAGAGGCGGTCCAGCGCGCTCACGGTCTGGCCGCCCGGGTCGACCACCGCGCGCACGGTACGCACGAACGCGTCGCGGTTGGGCGACTCGGTGAGCGAGGCGTAGGCGCTCCACATCTCCGCGATGTGGGGCGCACGCACGCCATGCTCACGAAAGAAACGCATGACCTGCTCGCCGGCGCGGCGCGCAAAGCGCGGAAACAGAGGCGACATCACGTACTCGGCGCCCGGCAGCGTGAGCGCTCGCAGCACCCAGCTCACCTCGCGGCCAAGGCCTCCGCTCGCAACGAGTACGAGCCGCTCGCAGAGCTCCGGGTGCTGATACGCGAGCTGCATCACGACGCCGCCGCCGAGCGATTGTCCGACGAACGTCGCGCTCTCGATGCCGAGCGCGCCCACCAGGAGATCGCGCAGGCCGCTCGCGTAGGCGCCGAGCGAGTAGTCACCCATCGGCTTGGCCGACTCTCCGTGCCCGAGGAGATCGGGTGCGATTACGGTGTAGTCGCGCGCGAGAATCCTCATAGCGTCGAGCCAGGTGCGCGAGCTGCCCGCCATGCCATGGATCAGCAGGATCACAGGCCCCTCGCCTGCCATCCGGTAGCCGACGTCGTGACCGTGAATCGTGACGTGTCGGAGCTGCATTGGCATTCTGGCGCTCACGGAATGCGGCCATGCGGCCCGCGCCGAGCGCGAAGGCGCGGACGCCGCAGGGTGAGCATAGCGAGAATCCCTGGGCCCAGCCGAGCCGCACGCTCTCGGCAGGATCCTCCGTCCATCGAGGCCGACGGAGCGCTCGGCCAGCGCTGTACCGGGCTTCCAAGGGCTCGCTGGAGCCGTGAGCGCCGCGGTCTAGGGCGCCTGCGCGGCCGGGGCTCCGGCCTGCGCCACGCCCGTCAGGAAGCGCAGACGGCACCTCAGACCCGCCGGCAGCGAGCGAGCGACGTTGGGAAGCTCGAGCCGCACGCCAAAGGTGCTGCTCGCGGCATCGATCAGCGGGTCCACGACCGTCACAAGGGCGGCCTGGGGTTTCGTCCCGAGATCCTCGGGCGTGACCATCGCCTCCGTTCCCACGTGGATCTGACCGTAGAGCGCCGCCGGCACCAGAACCTCGACGCGCAGGGGGTCGAGCTGAGCGATCTCGAGGATCTCCTTGTTGTTCACGTACTCCCCGGGCTGGAGCAGTCGGCGCGTCACCACGCCGTCAATCGGAGCTCGCACACGGCGGCGCTCGAGCAGGGCCTCGGAGTGATCCACCTCCAGCTTTGCCAGCGTGAGGCTCTCGTGTGCGGCCTCGAGGTCCGCGCTGCTTCGCTTGAGGTTGGTTTTCGCCTCGTCGTAGAGACGCTCAGCCACGATGTCCTGCGCCCGAAGCTTCTCGTAGCGAGCGAGATCCCGCTGACTGAAATCCACGCGGGCCTGTGCCTCTGCGAGCTGTCCGCGAAGGCGAGCGCGCTCGCGAGCGAGATCGAGCGATGTCTTCTCGGCGCCGGATTCGAGGGTCGCGACGACGTCCCCCTTCTTCACGCGTGCGCCGCGATCCACGTTCACTGAATCGAGGAGTCCTTCCACCGCACTGCCGAGGCGCACGACGCGCTGCGGCTCGATCAGGCACTGAAGATCGCCAGCTTCTCCGGAGGTCGCCGTCGCTGCCGGATGAGGCGCAAGGAGCACGCCGAGCGCGAGGGCTCCGAAGACGCCCAACAACGCGATCGTGACTGTCGGAACTCTCGATTTCATCGCGCGCATGCTCCTCCTCAACCCTGCAGGATCCGATTGCCGGCGCGCAGCAGGCGCCGGAGCAACCCCAGCGCCAGCGGCTCGCTCTTGCCCTCGAGAGTCGCCTGACCGCGCATGCCGTCACGAAGCTCACTGGCAGCGTCACCCGGCAGCCGGACCGTGACCTCGAAGTAGGCCTCCGACGCTTCGAGGCCCTTGCCCTCCACCGGGATCTCGCCGCCTCCAAGCTGCGTGAGCGAGGGCCGTGAG
>CAYGXT010000481.1:0-2910 GCA_964353695.1 uncultured Myxococcaceae bacterium | reverse complement strand
CTCTTCACCCTCCTGCAGGTCGAGCACCTCGACCTGGATGCCGTGGTTCTCCGCCCAGCGCAGATACATGCGCAGCAGCATCTCGGCCCAGTCGCAGGCATCGGTGCCCCCGGCGCCGGCGTTGATCGAGACGATGGCATTGCTGGCATCGTGCTCGCCGCCGAGCAGCCGGCGAAGCTCCGCATCCTCGAGATCGCGCTCCACCGTGTCGAGCCTTCCCGAGGCCTCCGCAAGAGTGCCGGCGTCCTGCGCCTCGCGGGCGAGCTCGAGCAGCACCTCAGCATCCTCGAGTCCCTCTTCCACGCGCGCAAAAAAGGCTACCTCGCGCTCGACACGACGCTTCTCGCGCAGCAGCTTCTCGGCGGCCTCGCGGTCGTTCCAAAGGTCAGGTCTCGCGGCCTGCTCGTCGAGAGCCGCGAGCTCGAGCTTCAGCCCGGCGACGTCAAAGCCGCCTCCGCAGCTCGTCGTTTCGCTCGCGGACGCGGCGCAACCGCTCGGCGAGCTCGCCCGCGTCCAGTGCGGGAGTCTTCCCCTGGGCTGTCTGCGTCATCGTCCCCTCTCTTTTCTAGGCCAGTACGCGCCCAAGATGCCAGAGACGCCGAGCAACGCCCAGCAGCCTCCGGCGAAGACCTCTCCATGCCGGACGTAGAAGGTGCCCTCGTCGGCCGGGCCGCGCAGCGGAACATCCCCCACGAGCAGCGTCCGCTCGAAGATCGGCGTCTGCTCCCGCACTCGACCGCGCTCGTCGATCAGGGCGGTGACGCCCGTGTTGGCTGCGCGGACCGTCCACAGCCGTGTCTCAGCCGAGCGTAGCGCCGTGATGGCGAGAAACTGGTAGGGCGCGCCGGTTCGGCCATACCAGGCATCGTTGGTGATTGCGACGAGAAGCTCGCCGCCGGCTCCTGCAAAGCGACGGATCAAGTCCGGGAAGAGCAGCTCGTAGCAGACCGGGAGCCCGGCCAGCACCCTGCGCTCGGCCTCGCCCCGCCGCACGGCGTCGACGGTAGCGGGCGGACCTCCCGTATCAGGATCGAAGGGCAGCGACGACGCACGCGGGCCCTCCCCGGGCGTAACGTCGTCGCGAGCGATCCCCGTCGCGACCGCGCGCACGAAGCGCCCGAACAGCTTGCGCAAGGGGAGATACTCGCCGAAGGGCACCAGATGCGCCTTGTCGTAGCGATCGAGTCGCGCTCCCTTGCTGTCATAGACGTAGGCGCTGTCGAAGAAGCGGTATTCACCCTCCCGCAGCTCGACGCCGACAGCGCCGACCACCATCACTACGCCGAGCTCTTGCGCGAGCTTTGCCAGACGCGGCCCGAAGCCGGGCTCGGTCTCCACGGAGCCCGGCACCGCCGTCTCGGGCCAGACGACGAGGCGGGCGCCCGCGGCGACGGCCCGCCGCGAGAGAGCCTCGTACGCGAGCATGGTCTCGTCGGCAAAGGCCGGGCTCCACTTCACGTCTTGATCGATGTTGCCCTGCAGCAGCCCAACACGAAGCGAGCCGCCGGAGGGTCTCGCGGCTGTGGCATTCGAGAGAGCGCCGAGGCCGAGAGCGAGCGCCACCGCCCCCAACGCAGCGAGCGCTCGCGGGCGGCGGATGCCCGAGGCGGGCGCAAGGCCGGGCCAGAGCAGGGCCAGCCCCGCGCCACCGAGGGCCGTCACGAACGAGAGACCCACGACGCCCGTGAAAGGCGCGAGGCCGAGAAGCCACGGGTTCTCGTGCTGCGCATAGCCGATGACGCCCCACGGAAAGCCGGACAGCACGACGTGGCGGCCGTGATCCAGCACCGCCCACAGCGCTGCAAACGTGAAGGGCCCCGCGCGCCCACGCCGTACCAGCCAGGCCCAACTGGCGCCCTGCGCCGTCGTGAAGGCCGCCATGTAGAGCGCGAGCCCGGCCGGCGCGGCCACGCCGACCAGCACGGGCGCATGACCGTAGACGGCCGTCACCAGGTAGATCCAGTACAGGATCGCGGTATGAGCGAGCCAGCCCGCCCAGAAGCCCGCCCACGCCGCGCGGCGCGGCGAGAGACCGTCGAGCGCGACCACGAGACAAGCGGGCACGATCCATGCGAAGAGCAGGCCGAGGTCGACGAGATGGCCGCCGACCAGCTGCGGAAAGGCAAGGAAGGAGGCGGCGGCGAACGCCGCGATGCCCACCCGGTTGCGCGCCGTCACGCTGCGGCCACCCGCCACAATCGGCGCTGCTCGGCGCGCATCCGCCGCGCCTGCACCTCGCGCATGTGGTCGTGCCCAAGCAGGTGCAGGACGCCGTGGATCAGCAGCCTCGCCACCTCGTCGTCGAGGCTGCGGCGCGCGCGGCGCGCCTGCCGCGCCGCCACGTCCACGCCGATCACTACCTCTCCGAGCAGCGCCCCCCGGAGCGCGGTGAACGCGCCCTCGAGGAGCGAGAACGAGAGCACGTCGGTGGGCCTCGCCTTTCCGCGATACGAAGCGTTGAGCGCAGCGATTCCGTCGTCGTCGGTGAGCGTCACCGAGAGCTCGGCAGCGCCCTGATCGAGGGCGCGCAACACGCGTGTCGCGCGCCGGCGCAGCAGCCGTCGATCGACCCGGGGAGCGCCGCGCGGCCGACGCGGGCCGCCGAGGCGCACGGTCACTGCGGCTCGGGGTCGCGCGGGGGTGCGCCGGCCAGCGCCTCGCGCCGGGCCGTGTCCCGGTCGTAGGCGCGCAGGATCTCCGACACCAACGGGTGTCGGACGACGTCTGCTTCCGTGAAGCGCATGAAGCCGATACCCTCGACGCCGTCGAGGACGCGCAGCACCTCGACCAGCCCGCTGATCTTCGCGGGCGGCAGGTCGATCTGTGTCACGTCGCCGGTGACGACCGCCCTGCTGCTGAAGCCGAGCCGTGTCAGGAACGTCTTCATCTGCTCGCTGGTCGTGTTCTGGG
>CAYGXT010000480.1:0-2911 GCA_964353695.1 uncultured Myxococcaceae bacterium | reverse complement strand
CCCGCCGGCCCGCGTTGCAGCACGGCCGCAAGGCCGCGCAGGATGCGGTCGTAATCGGTCGTGAGCGGCTCCTCCGTGAAGGCGGCTGGCGGCGGCGAGCCTCCGAAGAGCCCTCCCTGCGGCTCGGGATCTCCCGCGAAGCTGATCAGCCCCACGCGCGTGCTGCGCGGATCGAGGCCGGCCAGCAGCTGGCGCGCGGCGGCGACCTCTGCTGCGAGGATCGAGTCGCCTGGATCGGTGCTGCCGATGCCGAAGAGGCCGCCGAAGGTCGCTGTGCCCACGACGCCGTTCGAGTTCACATCGGAGCCCGTGGGCTCGAAGGTCGAGCCGGAGGTATCGATCACGATCATGACGTCGAAGTGCTTGAAGTCGCCGAGGCTGGCCACGGCGCGGCCGGCGACGAAGGCGCCATTGGCATCGCCCACCACCTCGCCATCGCTCGGACGCTCGATGCTGAGACGCAGCTCGGCACTGCCGGCCGGCGCGCTCCCAAGCAGCTTCGCAGCCGGCAGTCTTGTCGGGGCCGGTGACAACGCAGGAGCGGGAACGGGTACGGACTCGGCGCGCAGGGGCTCCCTCTGCTCCGGACCGGGGGGATTGGCGACGCTGGTGAAGCTCGCGAATGCGCGCCCGCGGCCGCCATCGAGAGGAGAGGAGAGGGCGGCCACCACGGCGCCGATGGGCGCGACGGCCACGTGAAAGGTGCCTCCCTTCGGCCAGACCGCCTCGAGGATCCCGAGCACCTTCTTGCTGCCGTGATCGAGGACGGGGGCTCCGCCCCAACCCCGCAAGTCCGCCGCCGCGTCGAGTTCGACCTCGATCCGCTCTTCCGACGCCGAGACGACGGTGCCGAACAGACCATCCTCATCGGCCGGAATCTGCGCTGGGACCCCAAGGATCTGTACGCGTCGTCGGGCCTCGGGCAGCGTCGGATCAGGCTCCAGTACGCGGACTCGCTGGGGGGCGAGATCGAGGGCAAAGATCAGAAAGTCGTCGCGTACGGTGCCCCCGGGAGCGCTCAGCGGCCGCCCCGGTGGGGCCAGCAGGCGGCTCGAGACGGCCACACGCTCCTTCGAGCGGCCGAGCTGGAACTCGACCCCCTGGGCCCGCGCGAGCTCTGCCGGATCGAGGGAGTGGGCGGCTGCCACCGCCGCCACTCCCACCCCGCCGCCGGTCTCGGTCAGCGGGATGAAGAAGGCCGTCCCCGAGGGCTTCGTCTGGTTGCTCCCCAGCAGGACCGCGCGTACGACGGCGGGCATCTCGGCCGCAGCGGGCGAGGAGGCCGCCAGCATCAGCAGCCAGGCGCCGCCGAAGAAAATTCTGGCGAGGAGGTGGCTGAGGGAGCAAGGCATGGGGCAATCCTACGGAAGAGGGTCCCGAGCGTCACGGCGCGAATTTCCGAGTTGGCGCCGGGGGCTGGGGCTCAAGACCGCACGTCTTCCGCCGATCCATTCCCCATGCCCATGCCTTTCATTCCGGAATGTCTGCGGCAGGGCTCTCGCCATGCACGGGGCTGAACCCGGCCTGCTCGAGGTCGTCGCAGCCCTCGAGGGCTGCGAAGGGCCCGCGGAAATCGCCACCAGGCTCGGGAGCGTCCTTGCGCGGCGATCGAGGCTGCGTGAGCTCTGGTGGATCGATCCGGAGCGGGGCGTACTCCATGCCCGCGCAGGCGGTGTCCTGCTCCTCGAGGAGCGGTCTCTGGCTTCGCTCGACCCCGGCAGCAGCTCGCTGGTGAGGGCCGCCTGCGAGGCGTCCGGCGCCCGCGTACTCGAGGGCGAGACCACGGACAGCGGCGGCGAGGCGCTGAAGGTGGCGCTGCTTGCCGTTCCCCTACGCCGCAAGAAGAAGCTCCTCGGCGTGCTCGGCTTGCTCTCGGTGCGGTCCGACTCCTTCCCGCCGGCTCTCGTGGAGGAGCTCGACGCGCTCGCTGCGCCCCTCGCCCAGGCGGTCGAGCGCAGCGGCCTCCCGCACGATGAAGAGTGCCGAGAGGCGGCGATCGCCCCGGCAGATTCCCTCTCGGCCTACGGACGCGTCGCGGCGGCGGTGGCCCATGAGATCCGCAACCCACTTGCGGCCATGACCCACGCCGTAACGCTGCTGCGCGCGAATCCGGCCCTCGGCCACGACGACCACACGCTGCTCGACGTACTGCACGAGGAGCTTGCCCGAGTGAGCCGGATCGCTGCCGACTTCCTCTCCTTCGCCAAGCCGTTCATGGGACCTTCTTCATTCGTCTCGATCGGCGCTCTCATCGACGGCACCGTTCTACTTCTGCGTCGCGATCCGCGAGTGGCGTCGAAGATCGAGGTCACGACGACCGTGGAGGCCGGGCTTCCGCCCGTGCGGCTCAACGCGGACAGCATCCGCCAGGTGCTCTGGAACCTGTGCCTGAACGCCGTGCAGGCCCTGCCGCGCGGCGGCAAAATCTCGGTGAGTGCTCGCGCGCTGCGCGAGGGCATGCGAGAGGGAGTCTGCATCGAGGTCTGCGACGATGGGCCGGGCATCGCGCTGGAGCGGCGGGAGCGCGTCTTCGAGCCCTTCGAGACCACGAATCCGAATGGCACCGGCCTTGGCCTTGCGCTGGTCCGCAGCGGCGTCGAGCGGCACCAGGGCTGGATTCGAATCGAGGATGCGCCCACTGGCGGGGCCTGCGTTCGCTTCTGGCTTCCCGTGTCTTCGGACGAGGAGTAGAAAACGGTGGGGAGGATCTTGGTCGTCGACGACGAGCGCAACGTGCGCCTCACGCTGCAGTTCGCGCTCCAACGCGGTGGCGACGAGGAGGAGGCCGCGGCCGGTGCCGAGGAGGTGCTCGAAGCGGCGCTGCGCGAGATCCGCGTGCGCAAGGGTCAGGACGGCGAGCCGCCGCAAGCGGCGGGAGCCGACGCTGCGGAGCGCGCCGCCTTCGACGCCA
>CAYGXT010000479.1:0-2911 GCA_964353695.1 uncultured Myxococcaceae bacterium | reverse complement strand
GAGGATGATGCTCTCGGTGCCGCCGCTCGTGAAGTTACCGACCACGTTCTCGTCACCCTTGAGGTGCACCGCGGCCATGGCCACGAGCTCGTTCTCGAGCTGGAGCGTGCTCGGAAAGACCGTGGGGTCGAGTGCGTTCTCCGTCAGGTACATCACGAAGGCCTGCTTGATGACCTCCTCGGCTTCGCGCCCGGGGTCATACACGTAGGCCCAGGTGCGCCCGTCGCGCCACGGCATGTCGTTCGCACGAAACGCTTCGAGCTGGCGAAAGACCTCGTCTCGCGAAAGCCCCTGCTTCGGAATCGGCATAGCCCCTCCTGCGACGGATCTTCAAGTCTCCGGATGGAACACGAGTTCCAGCTCCTGGTCGAGGGCATCCGTGCAAACGGAGCCATCGGCGAGCCGCAGGGCAACCCGGGCCCGCCGGCTCGTGGTCAGCCCCGAGAGGCCCCCTGCTGGAACACGACTCCGATCGGATCGCCGCGCGGGCGGCTCGAGCGCTAAGGTCGGGCCGTGGAGCCGCTGTCTGTTCTTGTCTACTCCGACTTCCTCTGTCCGTGGTGCTTCAACGCCGCGCTGCGGATGCAGCAGATTCAGGACGAGTTCGGCGACGCCGTACGCGTCGAGTGGCGGAGCTACCTGCTGCGCCCTCAGCCGCACCGCGGCCGCGACCTCGAGAAGTTCCGCGACTATACGCAGAGCTGGGAGAGGGCCGCTGCCGACGAGCCACGTGCGATCTTTCGTCCGTGGCAGGGCAATGCCGGGCCGCCGAGCCACAGCGTTCCCGCGCATGTCGCGGCGAAGGCCGCGGCGAGCCTTGGCCCCGCGGCCGGCCGTGCGCTGCGCGAGCGGCTGTTCCCAGCCTACTTTGCCGAGAGCCGCGACATCAGCGATTCCGAAACGCTGCGCGCGCTCTGGGCCGAGGCCGGGCTTGCAGCGGCGGAGTTCGTGCGCACCGAAGATCCCGCATTCGAGGCCCGCGTGCGCACAGAGCACGAAGAGGCGCTCGCCCTCGAGGCCAATGGGGTGCCCGCCGTTCGTGTAGGCGAGAGCGAGTTCGCGCTCGTTGGTGCACAGCCCCTCGAGACCTATCGGCGCTGGCTGCGTCGCAGCCTCGAGGCGTGCGCGCGTGGCTGAAGCGGAGCGCATGCGATCGGCGGGCACGAACCCGCCCGAGACTGTCGCGTGCTCCGGGCCGTCACGCTCTTTTCCTAGCCGCTCGTCTCCTCCCGCACCCTGACTCCGTCCTCGATCCGATCGCTGGGGTGTACGATCACGCGCTCGCCCGGCACGAGGCCGGCGCGGATCTCGGCGAGGCCGCTGCCTCGCTCTCCGACATCGACGGCGCGGCGCCGCGCGCTGCCCCTCTCGACCACGAAGACGGCGAAGCCCTCGCCGCGGCGGAAGAGTGCGCTGGCGGGGATGCGCACCACGTTGGGGCTCTCGAAGACGACGATGCGCGCTTCGACACGGAAGCCGTCGCCGAGACCCTCGGGCGCAGCCTCGAGGTCGCCGATCACGTTCACGCGCTGCTCCTCAACGCCGAGGGTCGAGACCTTCCGGAAGCCCGAGGGCTCGACGCGGCGCACGCGTGCTGTGAGCGGACTCCCGCCGCCCCAGCGCTCGAGCAGCATGCGCGCGCCAGGGCGGATCCTCACGGCGTCCGGCGAGAGCACATCCACCACGATCTCGAGCGCTGCGGGATCGCCGATCTCGAGCAGGGGAGTCCCGGCGGCCACTACGCGCTCGCTCCGCTCCGGCACGCGCAAAACCCGACCAGACACCGGAGAGTGTAGATCGATGCAGCTCTCTCCGGTATCGCAGGTCTTGCGCGGCGCGCCATCGCCGCCCTCCGCGGCCAAAAGGGTCGCGCGGGCCTCCTCCAGCTCGTGCAGGGCCGCATTCGCCAAGAACTGACCGGCAGAGAGCTCCTGCCGGCGCGTCGTCTCCTCGAGCCGCGCGCGCTCGAGCTGCTCCTCGGCAGCGGTGCCGGCGCCGTGCAGGCGCTCCATGCGTCGGGCTTCGCGCTCGGCCTGGAGCAGGGCGGCCTGGGCGCGGACGACGGAGGCGTTGGCCGACTGCCGGTTCGCCTGGGCGGTCTCCACACGGGCCTGAGCGCCGGCGCGGGCGCGTCTGTCGAGCGGCGCTGGGTGGAGCTCGGCCACTACGTCTCCGGCCTGAACGGAGTCCCCGGGGTCGAGCGTGATGCGGAGCACTCGGCCAGGGGTCGGCGCGGCCACCACGAAGCGGTCGCGTACGCGGGTCTCGCCCTCCTCGTCCACCGTCACGAGCAGCGGGCCGCGATCGACGGCCCCCGTCTCCACCGGAAGCGGCGACGGACGGAAGATCAGCACGAGCACGGCCGCGGCGGCGAGCAGGAGCAGGACGCTGAGAGCGCGCCGGGCAAAGGACATGGCTAGTCCCGGCTCTTGAGCGCGGTGACGAGATCCAGGCGTTCGAGCCGCCGGCGCACGAGCGCCCCGGAGCCGAGCGCAGCCGCGACGGCGACGAGAGAGGAGAAGGCGTAGGTGCGGGTCGTGACGACGAGCGGCATGCGGAAGAGCTCCCAGGCATAGGCGTCGGCGAGAAGTTTGGCGAGCGAGTGTCCGATCCAAAAGCCGAGGGGAAGTGCGATCAAAAGCAGCAGCGCTTGCTCGCCGAGCAGAATTTGTGTCACCTCGCGCCGCGTAAAACCCAGCACTCGCAGGCTCGCGAGCTCGCGGCCTCGCTCCGAGAGTGCGATGCGTGCCGAGTTGTACACCATAGCGGCAGCAATCACGCATGAGAACGCGACCAGGATGCCGTTCATGACGCCGAGGTTCCGCGCCAGCGTATCCTCGAAGCTCGCCAGTGCGGCGAGGCGGTTGCCCACGCCCGCCACGGCGGGCATGCGTTTGAGGCGCCGGTAGAG
>CAYGXT010000478.1:0-2914 GCA_964353695.1 uncultured Myxococcaceae bacterium | reverse complement strand
CATCCCGCCGGCTCCGCGCGGCGTGCCGCAGGTCGAGGTCACCTTCGACATCGACGCCAACGGCATCCTCTCCGCATCCGCAAAGGATCGCGCTACGGGCAAGGAGCAGTCGATCCGGATCGAGGGCTCGGGCGGCCTCAAGAAGGACGAGATCGAGCGCATGGTGCGAGACGCGGACGCCCATGCCAGCGAAGACAAGGTGCGACGCGAGCTGATCGAGAAGAAGAACCACCTCGACTCGCTGATCTACAACTCTGAGAAGACCTTGCGCGAGCAGGGCGAGAAGCTGCCCGAGGCTGAGAAGACGAGCATGGAGGAAGTGCTCACCGCTGCGAAGCAGGACCTCGCCAGCGAGGATCTGGAACGCATCACCGCCGCGCAGCAGCGCGTCGAGACGGGCATGCACAAGGTGGCGGAGATCCTCTACAAGGCGCAGGCCGACGCGGGTGCGGCCGGAGCTGCGCCGGGTGCCGGCGCTGCGGGCGGCGAACAGAAGCCCGATGGCGACGTGATCGACGCCGAATACACGGAGGATAAGGGGCAGAGCTAGGCCCCTACGAAGCGTGGATTCCCGATCGCCTCACGACCCCTTTGGTGGCTTCTCGGATCGCCTCGGCGGAAGCCGCTGGCGACCGGCCGTGGACGTCTTCGAGACAGAGAAGGCGATCCTCGTGCGGCTCGAGCTCGCAGGGGTTCGCATCTCGGACCTGAATGTGACGGTGGATGGGGATCTGCTCCGGATCTCGGGCGTGCGGCACGCGGCGTCTACCGACGGCGTGCAACGTCTGCACCAGATGGAGATCGCCTTTGGGCCCTTCGAGCGTGTGATGCGCCTCGAGGTGCCGTTCGAGCGCGACCGGGTTTCGGCTCACCTGGAGGAGGGTTTCCTCACCGTGAAGCTGCCGAAGCTGATGCCGCGCCTGCTGTTGGTGGACATCTAGGAATATGAACGAGCAGAACGAAAAAGCGGAGATCACGCCGACCCCGCAGGGTCGCGAGGAGGCCGGCAAGGTCGTGGTCCGCACGGGCGGCGAGCCGCCCGTGGAGCGCATGGAGCTACCGCCCACGCTGCCCGTGTTGCCCCTCAAGAACACGGTGCTCTTCCCGGCGCTGCTCGCTCCCCTGCTCGTGAACACGGCGCGATCGCAGCGCCTGATCGACCAGGTGCTGGTGTCGCCCGACCGGCTGATGCTGGCCGCCGCGGTACGCCGCCCGCTGGAGGGCAGCCCGGGACCGGACGACGTGCACCGCGTCGGAACGGTGCTGCGCGTCGCGCGTATGATGAAGTTTCCCGACGGCTCCTACCGCCTGCTGGTGCAGGGTGTGGCGCGGGGCCGGATCGAAGAGTTCACGGGCGAGGACCGCTTTCTCGAGGGCCGCGTGACGCTGCTCGAGGAGACGGGGGATCCGCGCTCGGTCGAGGTGGCGGCGCTGTCGCGCAGCGTCTCCCAGGGCTTCCAGGCCCTGGTGGCCGAGCATCCGAAGCTTTCGGACGAGCTGCAGGTGATCGCCGGAAATCTCGAGGATCCGTCGCGGCTGGCGGACCTGGTGGCCCACAACCTCGAGCTCGACGTGGTGGCCAAGCAGGCCGTGCTCGAGGAGCTCGACGTGGTGGCTCGCCTCCGGCTCGTGCTCGCAGACCTCACGCGGGCCCGCGAGGCCATGACCATCGAGAGCGAGATCCGCGACCGCGTCCAGAGCGACAGCGGGAAGACGCAGCGCGACTACATGCTACGCCAACAGATGGACGCCATCCGCCGCGAGCTCGGGGAGACCGAGGACGGCGAGACCGAGGTGGCGCGACTGCGGGATCGGCTCGAAGCGGCCGGGCTCTCGACCGAGGCCCAGGAGCAGGCAAACCGCGAGCTCGAGCGCCTGGCGCAGACGCCGCCCGCTGCAGCCGAGCACGCCGTGATCCGGACCTACCTGGAGTGGATGGCGGACCTGCCGTGGTCGAAGCTGAGCGACGAGAACATCGATGTCGCCGAGGCGCGGCGCATCCTCGACGAGGATCACTACGGCCTCGACAAGGTGAAGGACCGCATCGTCGAATACCTCGCGGTGATGAAGTTCAAGCGCGATCTGCGGGGCCCGATTCTCTGCTTCGTGGGCCCACCCGGAACGGGCAAGACCTCTCTCGGGAACTCGATCGCACGCGCACTTGGCCGCCAGTTCGTACGCGCCTCGCTCGGTGGCGTACGCGACGAGGCCGAAATTCGCGGGCATCGCCGCACCTACGTGGGCGCGCTGCCGGGCCGCATCCTGCAGGGTCTGCGTCGTGCTGGCACGCGGAACCCGGTCTTCCTGCTGGATGAGATCGACAAAGTCGGCTCCGACTTTCGCGGCGATCCGTCGTCGGCGCTGCTGGAAGTGCTCGATCCGGAGCAGAACTCGACCTTCAGCGATCACTACATCGAGGTGACCTTCGACCTCTCGCAGGTGCTCTTCGTCGCGACGGCGAACCTCGCGGATCCGATCCCGGCGGCACTGCACGACCGGATGGAGGTGATCGAGCTCCCCGGCTACACGGAGGAGGAGAAGGTCGAGATCGCGAAGCGCTTTCTCGTTCCCCACCAGCGCCAGGCGAATGGCCTCGAAGCAGTCGGCTTTGAGCTGCCGGACGAGACGCTGCGGCTCCTGATCCGCAGCTACACGCGCGAGGCCGGGGTGCGCAACCTCGAGCGCGAGATCGGCTCGCTGGCGCGCAAGCTGGCGCGCCGCGTCGCGGAGGACGGGATCGCCGGCCCCCTCGAGGTGCAGCCCGGCGAAGTGGCGGAGCGGCTCGGGCCGATCCGCTTCGAGCCGGAGCTCGCCGAGCGCGCTGGGCAGCCGGGCGTGGCCGTCGGCCTGGCCTGGACGCCGGCCGGCGGCGACATCCTCTTCATCGAATGCACGCGCATGCCGGGCAAGGGCG
>CAYGXT010000477.1:0-2916 GCA_964353695.1 uncultured Myxococcaceae bacterium | reverse complement strand
GGCCGGCCGACGCCAGCTCCGCACGCTGCTCGAGGAGGTCGCCTCTCGTGGCGGCATCCTCGAGTCGGGGAAGTTTCGTGGCGTCGGTGACCGCACGGTCTTCGTCACGGAACGTGACCGCGAGAACAACCTGCGCGGCGTGATGATCTCGGATCGGAGTGATCCGGAGCGACCCTTCTTCGTCTTCGCCGAACGTGGCCGCTTCGTATTCGAGTCGGAAACGCTGATTGCGCACCTTCAGCTCGAGAACGGGGACGTGCACCTCGACGACGAGAGCGGTGACCCGAACAAGCACGGGCGCATCGCGTTCCAGGCACTCGACTACTCGTTCGACGTGGGCGTCCTGCTCTCGGAGAGCCGCTCCAAGCTGAAGGCCCGCGAGATGACCTTCCGCGACTTGCGAGAACTGGTGCAACGCTTCGACCGCGGCGAAAAAGTGGAGGATCCACGCGTGCAGCAGCCCATCACCTATCGGCTCGAGCTGCAGCGGCGGCTCGCTCTTCCCGTGGCTCCGCTCCTGTTCGCCCTGGTCGGCGTGCCGCTGGGCCTGCGCCGTGCGCGGGGCGCGCGGTCCTGGGGCGCGCTTCTGTGCATCGCCGTCGTCTTCGGCTACTACACGCTGCTCTCGGTTTCACAGTTTCTCGGCGGCGACGGCGTGATTCCGCCTGTTGCGGCGCTGTGGCTCCCGAACCTTGCGTTCGCCGCACTGGCCACCTTCCTGCTGCTTCGCGCACGCAACCGGAGCGTCTGATGCCGCGGGCGGCGCAGTCTCCGCCCGCTGGCTTCGTATGTGTGGAACGAGGCCCGGTGGTGTTGGTGGCGGATACCGCGTTTGCTACGCCGCTGGAGCGGCTCGGGCTGCTCGAGCCGGGAGCCCTCGGCCGTGCGCTGGCGGGGGCCGGCGGACCGTCGGGGCGCGGTCGCCTCGCCGTACTGCCGCTGGAAGGCCGCCGCGAGCGCCTCTGCCTGCGCCCCCTTCATCGGGGAGGCTGGCTAGGGCCCTGGCTGCCGGCAGCGCTTGGCAGCCTCGAGCGTCCGCTCGCCGAGCTCGCCGCAACGCTGCAGCTGCGCGCCGCGGGAGCCCCTGTGCCCCGGCCGGTCTGCGTGCTGGGCGAGAAGCGAAAGGATCGGGGATTCGACTCCGCCGTCGGCAGCGTCTTCGAGGAAGGTAGCGTGGACGCCCTGCAGTTCCTCGAGAGCGGACCGCCACGAGGCCGGCTGCTGCAGGCCGCCGCCGCTGCCGGCGCCGCGATCCGGCGATTCCACGATGCGGGAGGCTGTCACGCGGATCTGCACCTCAAGAACCTGCTGCTACGCGAGAACGAGGGTGGCTTCGAGGTTCTTGTGATCGATCTCGACCGCGCCCGGGTAGTGGCCCGCGTCTCCCCCCGCGCACGGCTCGCGGAGCTGATGCGGCTCTACCGCTCGCTGCACAAGCGCCATCTGCTCACGAGCGTGGGTCCACGCGGTTGCGCGCGATTCTTCGCTGCCTACGTCGACGGCGACCGGACGCTCCGCCGCGCGCTGCGCAAGGGGCTGGCGTGGGAACGCCTGCTGCTTGCCTTCCACACGCTTGCCTACCGGTGACGCGCGCCGGGTGCCGCACGCAAGCGCTGCTCCAGCCATGCGACGAGCTCGGCGCGTCGCTCGACTGCGAGCTCGATCTCGAGCACTCGTACGTCGGCGCCGCCGGCCCACGCCGCGACGAGCTTCACGGCATCCTTCTCCGTGGTAAGCCAGGTCGTGACACCGAGATCGAGGTCGCGCACGTCCCTCGGACGCCATGCATGATGATCGCCGAAGAAGCGCTCGGCCACGACCCGGGCACCGAGCGACTCGACGCTGCGGCGAAACGAGGCGGGCCGTGCGATCCCGGCGAGGAGTCCGACCCGCAGGCCCGCGAGGCTCGCCGCTGGCGAGAGTTGCCCGCCCCCCAGTGGGCGCCAGCCCAGCGGCTGCCGGCGTGCGGCAATGCGGAATGCGCGCGGAGCAAGGCGCTGCACGAGCGCCTCCTCGGCTGCCACGAGCGGCCCGTCGATCACGATGATCGCGTCGGCGAGACGGAGCGCGCGTCGTGGCTCGCGCAGCGGTCCCCGGGGCAGTACCCGGCCGTTGCCGAGACCGAGCCCGCCATCGAGAGCCACGATCTCGACGTCGCGCTCGAGGCGGTGATGCTGGAAGCCATCGTCGAGGACGAGTACCTCGGCGCCGAATGCCGAGACCGCGCGCAGCCCCACAACGCCGCGGTCGCGGCCTACGAGAACGGGCACGTCCTGTGTATGAGCAGCCAGCAAAAACGGCTCGTCGCCGGCGAGCGCTGGCGTGCTCCGTAGATAGCGGCCGTCGGAGACGACCACCACGGGCTCGCTGCCATGTCGTCCGTAGCCCCGGCTTGCGATCACGACTCGGTGGCCGCGCTCCCGCAACGCCCGCGCTACAAAGGCCGCAAGCGGGGTCTTTCCCGAACCGCCGGCCGTGAGGCCGCCCACGCTCACGACGGCGCAAGAAAGTCGCCGCGTACGGAACCAGCCGCGCCGGTAGAGGCCACGATGCAGGACGGCTCCCGCGGCCCAGAGCGCTGCAGGCAACTCGAGCGGCAACAGCGCCAGGCGCTGCATCACGCTCTCCTCGCGCTGCTCGAGCCAGGGCAGACGCATGGCTACGCGCTCCCGTCTCTCGAGTGCGAGAGGACGTCCCGCACGAGATCGAGCGTGCGAGCAGCGCTCCCTCGGTGCTCCTCGAGAGCGCGCCGTCCGGCCTCGGCATGCGCGCGGGCCGCGCCGGGATCTCGCAGCGCCTCTACCACGGCTGCGGCCAGCTCCGCGGCATCCCGCACCTGCCGGCCGGCGCCGCACGCGAGCAGCAACGCTGCGGCCTGCTTCGTGTTTGAGAGCGAAGGGCCAAAGAGCACGGGAA
>CAYGXT010000476.1:0-2919 GCA_964353695.1 uncultured Myxococcaceae bacterium | reverse complement strand
GCCTCGAGCCGGATCTGCTCGAGCCTCCACTCGAGGGCAGGGTCGCTCCCCGTGTCGGCAGAGCGGAGGGCCTCCTCGGCCAGGGAGCGGGCCCGGACCCAATCGCGCCCATCGAGGGCCGCCCGTGCATCCCGCTCCCGATCGGCGAGGGAGGCGCTGCAGGCCACGAGCAGGGCAGCGGCGGCCAGGAAGGTTCCAAGCAGAGAGCCTCGCATCCCACGCCTCCCTCATGAAAAATTCGGTAGTGGGTCCACGATGGAGGCGGCGAGGGCGTTCGGGTCCTTGGGCGGCTTTCTTGAGCGCTTAGGCATGGCCAGAGGATGCCAGATCCTAGCGGGCCGCCGAGACCGCTTTCGTGGACCATAGGGACAAATCCGGCGAGAAATTGTTCTTTCTCATTGACAGCCAGGCCCACGCGTCGTCTAAGGTTACCGGGGGAGGGCATTCTATGTCGTCAACTTCGCACTGCATTCCGGCGAGCGTCGATCTTTCCAAGATTCCACGCGACTACGACGGCCTATGGGTCGTTGTGCAAAGGTCTGACCAAGCCATCTTGGGATATGGTCAAACATCGAAGCAGGCGATGGACGCCTCCGGCCGCGCGGTCACCGACATGACCATCGTCGTGGCCCGTGTGCCGGTCGAGGCGAACGTTTTTGTAGCTCGACCTCGGTAGCGACCATAAGTCAGGACCCCGACCCAATGATCCGAAGGTTCGAATTCACCACGGGGCGGGGGTTCCGACGGCCGTGCCTGCCGGTGGCCCTGCGTTACGCGGGAAGATCCACTCCACCTCACCAGATGGTTCTCGATACCGGTTCAGACCGTTGTATGTTCGATGAGCAACTGGCAAGAGATTACCTCGCATTCAACCCTGCGACCGATGGGATTATCGACAGCGCGACCGGGATCAGCGGCTCCGACCCAGTTGCGGTCTTTCCGGTCGAGATCTTCATTCCAGATCTCAGCCGGTCTTTCCAAGTCCATGCGCAGTTCAAACGCCTGCCGTTTCCTGGCGTCCTCGGGTTTGAAGGGGTCTTGGATCAATACACGGTGACATTCCACCGCGGCCAATATTTCGAGATCAGCTGAAGCGAAGCCGCTAGTCCCGCTCCCTGCCCTCATTGTCGAGAAGTCTTCCCTTATCGCGCTTCACCCGTCCAAGGCGCTAGATTATAGATGCGGGATTTGCGGCCGGGAGCGGTAGACCGAGCGCCCATGCACTGCCGGTGCCCGATCCAAGACACCCACGGTTCGCGCCCCGTTCGGGTGATTGCGCTCTCGCTCAGACCGGTTGAAGGAGATTCCCGCTTGCGATTCCTGAGCCGCCCCGTCGTCGGGGCCGCCCGCCGCGCTCTCGTGCCGACCGCAACCTGCTCTCGGCTGTCCCTGCTCCTGTCCATTCTGGCGGCAGGAATGGCCGCGGCGTGGCCGTCCGCGGCGCAGGCGTACATCGGCCCCGGGGCAGGCTTCGCCTTCGCGGGGTCGTTCCTGCTCCTGCTCGCCGCCGTCGGCCTGGCCATGCTCATCATCCTGTCGTGGCCCTTCCTGGCCGCATGGCGGCTGATCCGGGTGGGAGATCCCGTAAAGAACGCAGCGGCGAAACGCGTCGTGATCGTCGGGCTCGACGGCATGGATCCAGGAATCGCCACGCGTCTGATCCAGGAAGGAGCGCTCCCGAACCTGCAGCGGCTCGCCCAAGACGGCGTCTTCCGCCCGCTCGACACCAGCAACCCGTCCATGTCTCCCGTGGCGTGGTCCACCTTCTCCACTGGCCTTGATCCCTCGCGCCACGGCATCTACGACTTCCTTACGCGTGATCCCTGCACTTATGCGCCCCTGCTCTCCAGCACCGAAATACGCGAAGCGAAGAAGGTGCTCAACATCGGTCGCTACCTGATCCCGCTGGAGAAGCCGAGAATCAAGCTCCTGCGCAAGGGCACGCCGTTCTGGAAGCTGCTGGGAGACCGGTATGTATCCGCCATCGTGCAGCGCGTGCCGATCACGTTTCCGCCGGAGCCTTTTCGCGGGCTCCTCCTCTCCGGAATGTGCGTGCCGGATCTGCGCGGGAGCCAGGGCACCTTCTCCTTCTTCAGCACGGCCAGCGAAGGGGGGAAGGCGGCCTTCACCGGTGGCGAGCAGACCGTGCTGCGGCGTAATAAGGCCGGCCTGATCCGCAGCCGCATCGTCGGCCCCGACAATGGCATGTTGAAGGGCCGCCCGCGGATGACCCTGCCGTTCAGCCTCATCCCCGGCGACGACGGCCGCAGCGCGCGCCTCGAGGTCGAGGGCTGCGAGCCTTTGACGCTTGATCTCGAACGCTACTCGGAGTGGGTGACGCTTACCTTCAAGGCCGGCCTCGGCGTGAAGGTCCGCGGCATCGCGCGCTTCTACCTCGTGTCGCTGCAGCCTGAAATCAGCCTCTACATGACCCCGATCCACATCGACCCCGAGCATCCGGCGATGCCCATCAGCCATCCCCAGATCTACAGCGTCTATCTCGCCAAGAAGCTCGGATCGTTTGCCACGCTCGGCCTGGCCGAGGACACCTGGGCGCTGAACGAGCGCGTGATCGACGAGAAGGCCTTCTACGAACAGGCGATGCTGATCTGCGACGAGCGCGAGCGCATGTTCTTCGATGCCGTGGAGCATACGAAGAAGGGGCTGGTGACCACGGTCTTCGACACCACGGACCGCGTCCAGCACATGTTCTACCGCTACCTGGATCCGAGCCATCCCGCGAACCGGGACAAGGAGACTACGGCCTACGCCGACGCGATCGCTCGCGTCTACGCACGGATGGACGCAATGCTGGGCAAGCTCCTGGCGAAGGTCGGCGACGACCCCGAGACGGTCGTGATCGTGATGAGCGACCACGGCTTCACGAACTTTCGGCGCGGCGTGAACTTGAATGCGTGG
>CAYGXT010000475.1:0-2934 GCA_964353695.1 uncultured Myxococcaceae bacterium | reverse complement strand
GCCAGCGCTGCGGCACATCATAGGCCGAGGCCGATGATGTGCCGCAGCGCTGGCCCGTCGAAGGCCGCGCGCGACCACGGTGTCCATGCGCCGCGGAGAAGGTCTGCCTTCCACACCAGCCCCACCAAGCCGGAGATCAGCACGAGCCGCGAGAGCGCGGTTGCGAGGCCCGAGCCCAGCAGGCCGAGGGCGGGCGCACCGAGGTGCCCGAAGACGAAGATCCAGTTGAAGAGCACGTTGGCAACATTTGCGGCGATCATCGCGATCAGCGCGGGTCGCACGATCGCCCTGCCCTGAAGGTAGGACCGGAGCGCGAGATAGCCGAAGAAGGCGCCGATCGTCGGAACCTGCACGCCGATATAGCGGCCCGCCTCCTGCGCCAGCGCCGGCTCCTGCCCGAGAAGGACGAGAACGGGCGCTGTGAAGAGCAGCACCGCCGACACCGCCAGCGTCACGAAGACCGACACCACGAGCCCACGCTGCAGCGCGAGGCCGACGGCGCGCCCGTCACCGGCACCATGGGCCTGCGTCACCAGCGGGTCCATGCCGAGCACGAGGCCCTGCCCCACCAGCAGCGTGCCGTACAGGAACGCGTTTCCGAGCGACGCCGCGGCCAGGGCATCGACGCTGACGCGGCCCACGAAGAGCATGTCGACCATGCCCATGAGCATGTTGCCGACCTGCGCGCCGACGATGGGCCACGCGAGGCGGAAGAGGCGCGAGAGCTCATAGCGGGGCGTAGGCATGGCGGGAGAGCGAGTCTAACGCGGCATCTCGTCGAGCACGTTGGCGAAGCGGTCGGAGACTGCTTGCGCGCGCAGCGCTGGCGCAGGGCGTCCTGGCTTCGGGCCTTCCCTGGCCACCCCCTGGGCAGCCCACGACTCGCAGTGGGTCACTCGGGGAGAGGCTGCGCTATTGTCCGGCTCCCTTCTGGACGCAAGAACCCGCCATGCCCCTGCTCAGCTTCGACCGCGTCTCGGTCTCCTACGGCCTGGACACCCTGCTCGACCATGCAAGCTTCCAGATCGACGCCGGTGAGCGCGTCTGTCTGATTGGGCGCAACGGAGCCGGCAAGTCCACCCTGCTGAAGATCACCGACGGCGAGGTCACGCCCGATGGCGGCGAGGTCTGGCGCCAGCCGGGCCTGAAAATTGCGCGGCTCTCGCAGGAGCTGCCCTTCGACGAGAGCTCGACCGTATTCGACGTAGTTGCCGAAGGGCTCGCTGAGGTCGGACGGCTCCTCGCCGAATACCACCACGTCTCACATCAGGTAGCGGACGATCACTCCCTGCTCGGTCGCATGGAGAAGCTGCAGCACGAGATCGAGGCGCAGGACGGCTGGAGCTCGAGCCAGCGCGTCACCAACATTCTCGAGCGCCTCGAGCTCGATGCCGATGCGCGGCTGGGCGAGCTCTCGGGGGGCTGGAAACGGCGCGTGGCGCTGGCCCGGGCGTTGGTCAGCGATCCCGATCTGATGCTGCTCGACGAGCCGACGAACCACCTGGACATCGAAGTGATCCAGTGGCTGGAGGATCAGCTGCTCGACTTTCGCGGCGGCGTGCTCTTCGTGACTCACGACCGGGCGCTGCTGACCCGCCTGGCCACGCGCATTCTCGAGCTCGACCGCGGCGCGCTCACGTCCTGGCCCGGAAACTATCCGGGCTTTCTCGAGAAGAAGGCCGCGGCGCTCGAAGAGGAAGAGCGCCACAACGCTCTCTTCGACAAGAAGCTCGCGCAGGAAGAAGTCTGGATCCGGCGCGGCATCAGGGCCCGTCGCACACGGAACGAGGGCCGCGTGCGGGCTCTCGAATCGCTGCGAGAAGAGCGTAGGCAGCGCCGCGACGTGCAGGGAAAGGCACGCTTCGGCCTCGAAGAGGCGCAGGCCTCGGGCAAGCTCGTAGCCGAGGTGAAGCATCTGTCGTTCGGCTGGAAGGGCGTGCCGATCGTCCGGGATCTATCGCTGCGCATCCAGCGGGGGGATCGCATCGGCCTGATCGGCCCCAACGGCGCCGGCAAGACCACGCTGCTCAAGCTGCTGCTCGGCCAACTCGCGCCGGACTCCGGGAGCGTGCGTCTCGGCACCAAGCTGGAGGTCGCCTACTACGATCAGCTACGCGCACAGCTCGAGCTCGAGAAGACGGTGATCGACAACATCGCCGGGGGCAGTGAGCTGATCGAGATCGGCGGCGAGAGGCGCCACGTCATCGGCTACCTGCAGGAGTTCCTGTTCAGCCCCGAGCGTATCCGTACGCCGGTAAGCGCGCTCTCGGGTGGCGAACGCAATCGTCTGCTGCTGGCGCGACTCTTCTCCCAGCCCGCGAATCTACTGGTGCTCGACGAGCCAACCAACGACCTCGACATCGAGACGCTGGAGCTGCTCGAAGAGCTGCTGATGGGCTACGCGGGGACGATCCTTCTCGTCTCGCACGATCGGGCCTTTCTCGACAATGTCGTAACCTCGACGCTGGTCTTCGAGGGGGATGGGTGCGTCTCCGAGTACGTCGGCGGCTACCAGGACTGGCTGCGCCAGCGGAAGGCGGCCGAGCAGGCCAGGCCTGAAGCAAGGCCTGCAGAGGCCGCGAAACCCAGACCCCTGAAGCTCAGCTACAAGGAGCAGCGGGAGCTGCGGGAAGTGCCTTTGAAGATCGAGGCGATGGAGGCCGAACAGGGCTCTCTGACGGAGCGCTCGAGTCAGCCAGCCTTCTACAAATGCGACGCAGCCGAGCAGAGTCGGGTGCGCAGCCGTCTCGTCGCGCTAGCCGCGGAGCTCGAAGCGGCGTACGCGCGTTGGAGTGAGCTGGAGGCGATGCGGGAAGGCAAGCCGCCGCTAGCACGACGGGGCGACACAGCCGGCTAGCGCGTGAGCCGCGCGCGGCGGGAGAGCACGTCCGGGGTGGGGGGAGGCGCGGTGGACGAGGCGGCAGGGGAAAGGGT
>CAYGXT010000474.1:0-2940 GCA_964353695.1 uncultured Myxococcaceae bacterium | reverse complement strand
CTCTTGCGCTCTTTACTTCGCCCGCAGAATCGCCGGGAGATCCGCCGCGGAAGATTGCAGTCGGCTCCCGAGCCGATCTCTGCCTGCTCGATCGGCCCTGGTCGCAGGCGAGAGAGCGGCTCGCAAGCGATTGTGTCGCGGCGACGATCCGGGGCGGCAGCGTCGTTTGGGAGCGTACAGGATGCGAGAGCCCGTGATGGTCTCTAGGTGTGTGCTCGGCAGGAGGGAGGGAAGATGAGCCAGGGGCTCGGCGTCGAGGGGATCGTCGACGGCACGGCGTGGGAAGAGTTCTGCGATGCGCTTCGAGACGCAGGGGTGGTGCTGCGGCGGCCGGGTTCGCCCGCGGGAGCACTCGATCGGGCAGAGGGCTGCCGCTACCTCAGTCGCCTGACCAGGCTCGCCCTCGAGAAGTTCGTCGAGCACGCCGACCCTGCCGCGCCGAGCTTCTACCGCCTCAGCCATGAGACGGCGAAGATTGGCTGCGACAACCCGGATAGCCTGTATCTGAACGCGACGATCAGCGGCCGCTACGAGTACCGGCTGCGTGGTACGCGAGGTTCGGTGGCCTATCTGGGCTTCGGGACCTATTACGGGCACTACGGATCGAAGCAGCGTTCCGGTTGCAGTGGCTATCTCGAGGCAGGCGATCTCGCGCTCGAGAGGGATGGCTCCTTCGTGATCACGATGAGCTGCACGCGGCAGCCCAAGAACTGGCTAGCGCTGGAGCCGGATACGTCGATGCTCATCGTGCGCCAGAACTTCCTCGATCGCGGCAGCGAGCAGCCCGCGGAGCTGCACATCGAGCGCCTCGGCGCGCTGGGGCCCCCCGAGCCTCTTTCGGCGGCGGCGCTGGCCAGTGGCCTTACCGACGCGGCGCGCTTCGTCGTCGGCACGGCGACGCTGTTCGCCGAGTGGGCCGAGGGCTTCGCTCGACAGCCGAACGAGCTGCTGCCGCTGGACCCCGCCATCACCGGCGGCGCACACGGCGACCCCAACATCGCATTTCACATGGGCTACTGGAAGCTCGCACCGGACGAGGCCCTGCTCGTCGAGGCCCAGCCGCCCGAGTGCGACTTCTGGAACTTCCAGCTCAACAACCACTGGATGGAATCGCTCGACTACCGCCATCACCGCATCCATTACAACAAACATTCGACGGCGTACCTTCCCGATGGCTCGTTCCGGCTGGTCGTCGCCCACAGAGACCCCGGCGTGCCGAATTGGGTCGATACCGCCGGACATGCACAGGGGACGATGGGGCTGCGCTGGATCAAAGCCACGTCGCAGCCGAGGCCGCGGACGCGGGTCGTAAAGCATGCTGAGGTCGCCTCCACGGCGGCACTGGGCTGAGGAGGTCTGACGCGTGATCGAAGCTGTGATCGAACGGATCAGGACCGGTCAGCTGGGCTTCGCGAAGGCGGAGCAGTCGCTGCACGAGGCGGCGCGTAGCGGAGCCGGCTTCGCAGACTTCGGCGACGAGTCGTACCTCGCGGGCCTTCGCACGCTGCTCGATGCCTACGACCGCGAGGCGAGGCTGACCCCGACGGGCAGGGCGATGGTGACGCAGGAGCTGATCGGGATCCTGCGCAACCGGCTTGCCGTGCAGCGCGCCTTCGCCGAGGGGCCGGCCATTCTCGAGGCCGAAGTTCGCCGGCCGATCTTCGTTCTCGGCCTGCCCCGTACGGGAACCACGGCCCTGCACCATCTGCTCGGGCAGGATCCGGCGAACCAGGTGCTCGAGTTCTGGCTCGCGGCCTCTCCGCGCCCGCGGCCGCCGCGCGAGACCTGGCCGGGCGAGCCTGCATTCCAGGAGGCGGAGCGCTTTCTCGAGGAGATGTACGAAGCCGACCCGAGCCTGAAGGCGATCCACCTGATGACGGCCGACGGACCCGAGGAGTGTCGGCACCTGCTGCAGCAGACGTTCACAGACGACACCTTTGAGTGTAATGCGACGATCCCGAGCTACGCTGCCTGGTACGCGCGGCAGGATATGCGCCCGAGCTACGCACGGCACCGCGACGTGCTGAAGCTCGTCGGATCGACGACTCCGGAGCGCCGCTGGGTGCTCAAGTACCCGGCGCACATGCGCCATCTCTCCGCCTTGCTCCAAATCTATCCCGATGCCTGCATCGTGCAGACGCATCGAGATCCTGCCCGCGTGCTGCCCTCTCTATCGAGCCTGATCACGGGCTGGCGCGGCCTCTACGAGGATGCGCCGGATGCGCGAGCGATCGCGAGCTGGCAGCTCGAGCTTTGGGCGAGCACGTTGGAGCACGCCATGGCGGTGCGCCGAGCGCAGGATCCGGCGCGCTTCTTCGATCTGCACTTCCGCGAGGTGGTCGTCGACCCCGTCGGCGCGGTGGGCAGGATGTACGCCCATTTCGGGTTGGAACTGGACGAGAAGGCCGAGCGGAAGCTGCGCGCCTGGCACGCTGCCAACCCGCAGGGAAAGCACGGCGAGCACCGCTACAGCGCCGACGAGTTCGGTCTCACGCCCGGAAGGATGGCGGAACGCTTCGCGACCTACCGCCAGCATTTCGGCGTCGAGCAAGAGACGGGGCGATGACGGCGCTCGAAGGACTGCGGATCGTGGACCTCTCGCGCTACGCGCCGGGTCCGTACTGCACGATGCTCCTGGCGGACCTCGGCGCGGACGTCGTCGTCGTCGAGGAGCCACCCGGCACGGGCCGTCGCGTCGATGCTGAGATGGGCGTCTCGGAGCGCACCAAAGCCTTTCTGCCGATGGGGAGGAACAAGCGTTCGATCGAGCTCGACCTAAAAAATCCGGACGCGCGCGAAGCGTTCTTTCGTCTGGTCGACCGTGCCGACGTCGTCGTTGAAGGCTTCCGGCCCGGCGTGGCGGCGCGGCTTGGCGTCGATTTCGAAGCCGTCCGTGCTCGCAATTCTCGCGTCGTCTACTGCTCGATTAGCGGCTACGGG
>CAYGXT010000473.1:0-2953 GCA_964353695.1 uncultured Myxococcaceae bacterium | reverse complement strand
ACCAGGTCCCGCTCTCGCACTCCTTCTCGAAGCCGCGGTGCAGGTAGCCGACCTGCACGTCGAGGTCGATGATGCTCTCGCCGTCGAGCTCGATCACGAACTTGACGGTGCCGTGGCTGGCAGGATGCGACGGCCCCATGTTGAGGATCTGGTGCTCGGTATGCAGGTCGCCATAGGAGTCGTCTTCCCGGCGATCCCGTTCACGTTCGGTCAGCAGATGAGGCTCGCTCGCCATCGTTCCTCTAGTTCCTGGGCCCGATCAGGGGCTGCCGCTTCTCCTTGGGGTAGTCCTTGCGGAGCGGATGCCCCTCGAACTCCTCGTAAAGAAGAATGCGGCGCAGATCCGGATGCCCGCGGAAACGGATGCCGTACAGGTCCCAGACCTCGCGCTCCATCCAGCCCGCCGAAGGCCACACGGAGACGACCGTGTCGATCTCCGGGGCGGATTCCGGTACGCGGGCCTTGATCCGCACGCGGTGGTTATGCTTCAGCGAGAGCAGGTGGTAGACGACCTCGAAGCGCGGCGTCTGGCCGAGGTAGTCGACGGCCGTCAGGTCCACGAGCATCTCGAACTCGAGCCCCGGCGTATCCCGCAGAAAATGCAGCACGTCCGCGATGCGAGCGGCTTCCACCAGGGCAGTCGCGTCGCCGAGACGCGCATGCGTGTCGCAGATCGCCTCCGGCATGGCGGCAATCAGCCGGCGCAGGGCCTCGGAGCCGTGGTCTTCCATCCGCCCCTTCGGCTCCTCAGCCATTGCGACGCGCAACAGGCGCGTGAACGCGGTCGTAGTCGCCCCGGATGAACTCGAGACGCCGCTTGAGCAGCGCCTCAGGCACCAGCAGCTCCTTCTTATGGAAGTGCATCGAGCCGCGGTCGTAGCTCGCCAGCTCGACCTCCCGGCTCATCACGATGGCCTCCTCGGGGCAGGCCTCCTCGCAGAGGCCACAGAACATGCAGCGCGACATGTCGATGTCGAACTCCTCCGGGTAGCGCTCGATACCCGCGCTCTCGAGCTCGCCCGGCACGATCGAGATGCAGTCGGTCGGACAGGCGAACTCGCAGAGGCCGCAGGCCACGCACTTCGGCTGGCCGCTCTCGAGCTGCACCAGCACGGGCATCCCGCGGAAGGCATCGGGGTAGTCGACGCGCTCCTCCGGGTACTGCACGACGAAGGCCGTGCGCTTGCCCGTGATGAATCCCAGCAGGTTGCGGAAGAAGTGGCGGCTCGTGACGAAGAGGCCCTTCACGATCATCGGCAGGTAGAGTCTCTCTACCCACGTAAGGCGCGCCCGACGCGCGACCGTGATCACCTTGCCCGGCATCGGGCGCGACTATAGGAAAAGGACCTGCCGGGGGCTAGGCGTGAATCCCGCGACCTTCTGCCGCCAGCGCGGCTTCGAGGATGGCCTCGGAGAGCGTAGGATGGGCGTGGCTCGTGCCCGCGATCTCGGACGTCGTGGCCTCGAGCGTCATGGCCAGCCCGATCTCCGCGATCAGCTCCGTCGCCCCCGCCCCGACCACGTGAGCGCCGACGATCTCGCGGTGGCGAGGCTCGGCAAGGATCTTGACGAAGCCTGCCGTGTGCGCGCTTGCGACGGCCTTGCCCGACGCCTGGAACGGGAAGCGGCCGACGAGCAGGTCGTCTCCGAACTCGGCCCGTGCCTGCGCTTCGGTGCGGCCGATCCACGCCACCTGCGGCTGGGAGTAGATGCAGGCCGGGATCTTCCAGTGATCGAGCGGCGGACGGGCGAGACCCGAGAGCAGCTCGACGCAGTGGATGCCCTCCTGGCTTGCCTTGTGGGCAAGGAGAGGCGGGCCCGCGATGTCGCCGATCGCCGAGATGCTCGGCACGCTGCTACGTAGATTGGTGTCGACCGTCACGAAGCCGCGCGCGTCGAGGGCGACGCCCGCCGCCTCGAGGCCGATCTCGTGCGAGAGCGGGCGCCGGCCGATGGCCAGCAGCACCTGCTCGGCCTCTAGCTCCGCGCTCTGGTCGCCACTGCGCAGCTGCACGCGCACGCCGCCATTCGCAGTCTTGATCTGCTCGAAGCGCGTGCCGAGACGGATCTCGATCTTCTTGCGGCGCAGCTCGCGTTGCAGCGCCTGCGCCAGCTCCGTATCGGCTCCCGGCAGCACCTGGTCGGCCATCTCGACGATCGTCACGCTCGAGCCATACATCGCGTAGATGTACGCGAACTCGATGCCCACGGCGCCGGCTCCAATCACGACCAGGCGCGGCGGGATCGTGCGCGACTCGAGGGCCTCACGCGAAGTCAGGATGCGCGCCGGATCGAGCATCACCCCCGGCGGCACGACCTCGCCGGAGCCCGTGGCGACGAGCAGGTGCTCGGCCTCGACCAGGGTCTCGCGCTCCCCGAAGACGGCAATCGAATGCGACCCCGCCACGCGACCGCGGCCCGCGATCAGCGTGATCTGGTTCTTCTTGAGCAGCGACTCGACACCGCGGCAGAGGCGATCGGAGACCTTGCGGCTGTGGTCGATGGCCTTCGCGTAGTCGAGGCTGATGCCCGAGACCGAGATGCCGAAGCTGGACCCATGGGCCCGCAGCGACTCCACCAGCTCGGCGCCCGTGAGCAGGGCCTTCGAGGGAATGCAGCCCCAATTGAGACAGACTCCGCCCGGACGCTCCTGCTCGATGATGGCCACCTTGCGGCCGAGCTGCGCGGCGCGAATCGCGGCCACGTAGCCACCCGGGCCAGCGCCGAGTATCGCCAGGTCGTACGAACCCCCTGCGCTCAACGCCCTGTTCCTCCCGGCCTTCTCTGATGGGCTCAGGCGACCGGCTTCTCGACGACCGGCAGCTTCAGCTCGCGCAGCTCCCGGTGGCGGCCCGTGCTGGGCACCTTCTCGACCTGCACACGCGCCTGCAGCTTGATCAGTCCGTCGAGCACGGCCTCCGGCCTGGGCGGGCATCCGGGGATGTAGATGTCC
>CAYGXT010000472.1:0-2962 GCA_964353695.1 uncultured Myxococcaceae bacterium | reverse complement strand
TGTCGCGGCGCGGCTTCGCGCCGGGCAGGTCAACATCAATGGCGCGCCTCCCGACCTCACGGCGCCGTTCGGCGGCTTCAAGCAATCAGGAAACGGTCGCGAGTGGGGCGTCCTCGGCTTCGAGGAGTTCCTCGAGGTGAAGGCCGTGCTGGGCTGGGCGCCAGCGAGCTGATGCCGACCCACTCCCGCGCTCTTCCAGGGGCCGGCGCATCCTGTTCGATGCGCCGTCCCTGCGGTTTTGCGCATCTCGCAAGAAGGCGAGGCGGGGCACAGCAGGTACCCAGCCTTGCCTCGACTCCTCGGCCTGCACGAACATTTCGGCAAGATCGACTCCAGGAGGACCCATGGCACAGACGGCACAGCTCCGACGCATCGACGTCGTGGACAACGAGGCGCAGCGCATCTTCAACCTGCAGCGTGACGCCTACCTGCGCCATCCCTACCCCAGCTACGAGGAGCGCCGCGAGAATCTATTGAAGCTCGAGCGCATCCTGGTCGACAACGCCTCCGCGATTGCGGACGCCATTAGCGCCGACTTCGGCCATCGGGCCTACGAAGAGTCGATGATGGCGGAACTATTGACGAGCGTCGACGGGATCCGCGACACGCGCAGACGCCTCAAGAAGTGGATGCGGCCGCAGCGCCGTCACGTCTCCATCCTCTTCGCCACTGGATCGAATCGGGTGATCCCGCAGCCGAAGGGCGTCGTCGGTGTCGTCTCACCGTGGAACTACCCGCTTTTCTTGACGGTCAGCCCGCTGATCAGCGTCCTCGCGGCCGGCAACCGCGCCATGGTGAAGATGGCGACGAACTCGCAGCACCTCTGTCGGCTCCTTGCCGAGAAGTGCCGCTCGGTTTTCCCTGAAGATGTGCTCGCCATCCTGCCGGGCGTGCGCGCGCAGGACTTCTCCACGCTGCCCTACGATCACATCATCTTCACCGGCTCCGCCGACGCCGGCCGAACGGTGATGCGGTCGGCGGCAGAGAGCCTGACGCCCGTGACGCTCGAGCTCGGCGGTAAGTCGCCGACCATCCTCTGCGACGACTTCGACGTCGACGAGGCTGCGGCACGCATCCTCTATGCGAAATTCCTGAACGCTGGTCAGACCTGCCTCGCGCCGGATTATCTGCTCGTTCCGGAGACGCGGCTGGATCAGTTCGTCGCCGCGGCCAAGCGTATTATGCCGAAGCGCTACCCCGACACGAACCAGTCGAGCTACACGTCGGTGATCGACGAGAAGTCGTACCGTCGGCTTCGCGCCACGCTCGAGGACGCCCGCCAAAAGGGCGCCGAGGTCGTGCCGCTGGTCCCGGGCATGTCGTTCAACGATCAATTCCGCAAGATTCCGCCGCACCTGGTCCTCGGGGTGACCGACGCCATGGTCATCATGCAGGAGGAGATCTTCGGGCCACTGCTGCCGGTAAAGACCTACCGCACGCTCGACGAGGTGATCTCGTACGTGAATGGGAAGGACCGCCCGCTCGGCTTCTATGTCTTCACCAACGACGAGGCGACCGAGCGCAAGCTCATCTACTCGACCATCTCCGGGGGCGTCTCGGTGAACAACTGCATGCTGCACGTGGCCCAGCACGACCTACCGTTCGGCGGCATCGGGGCAAGCGGCATGGGCCAGTACCATGCCCATGAAGGGTTCCTTGAGTTCAGCAAGCTGCGCCCGGTGTTCAAGAACCCGCGCCTGTCGCTCCTGCACCTCTTCTATCCGCCGTTCACGGCGAGGATGCGCCGGCTGCTCGATCTCCTGATCAAGTACAAGCGCTAGCAAGAGCGGCACGGTGAGCGTCGAGCCGCCACCACCGAGCAAGCCCAGCCTCGAGCCGCCGCAGCCTTCTCGCAGCCGCCGAGGTTGCACCCTCCGCGACCCTAGGACGCTAGCCTCTCCACTTCCCGCCAGTGGCGGGTCATTTCTCTCGGCGCAAGACTCCTGCGAACGCAGGAGTCTTGCACGTTGCGGTCGACGCCGGCGGAGACGCGTGAAGACCCTCTACCGACTCGTTCCCGCACTGGACTCACTCCGAGGGTATGGGCTCGTCGCCGCCCGCGCCGATGTCCTCGCCGGGGTGACGGTCGCCGCAGTGGCCGTCCCGCAGGCTATGGCCTACGCCATGGTGGCAGGGCTCCCTGCCGAGTACGGGCTCTACACGGCAATCGTCATGACGGCCGTGGGAGCCATCTTCGATTCGTCGCGCCAGCTCATCAACGGTCCGACCAACGCCATCTCCATCGCCGTCCTCTCCGCCATCGGCGCTCTCGCCAGCCAGGACGAGAGGATCCAGGCAGCGGTGCTGCTGGCGTTTCTCGTCGGCGCGATCCAGCTCGCCATCACGCTCCTGCGCCTCGGTGATCTGACCCGGTACATCTCCCACTCCGTGATCGTTGGGTTCACCCTCGGCGCCGGCACCCTCCTGGTTCTCGATCAGCTCAAGAATCTGCTCGGGCTGGCCGCGCGGGGGGATGCGCACGATCACTTCCTGCTGCGACTCGGCCAGACCCTTGCAGACGGTGGTGGCATCCAGCCGGAGACTGCAGCAGTGGGCGTTGGTGCCGTGTGCGCCGTCGTGGGCCTGCGCGCCTTGAAGCGGAGGCTCGGCTTCGAGCTCTTCCCGGAGCTGCTGTTCGTGGTTTGCCTCGCGGCGGGTCTCGTCGCCTGGCTCGATCTCGAGTCGCGCGGCGTCCGCGTGGTTGGCGCGATCCCGCCCACGCTCCCGCGGTTCCAGCTCCCCGGCGTCGACGCGGGGCGGGTGCGGGAGCTCGCGACCCCGGCGCTCGCAATCGCCGTACTCGGGCTCCTCGAGGCGATCGCCATGGCGAAGGCGATCGCCGCCCAGACGCGGCAGAAGATCGACATCAACCAGCAGTGCCTGAGCGAAGGGCTGGCGAACTTCACCGGGAGCTTCTTCCAGTGCATCCCGGGATCGGGGTCGCTCACGCGCTCGGCCATCA
>CAYGXT010000471.1:0-2967 GCA_964353695.1 uncultured Myxococcaceae bacterium | reverse complement strand
CCGTACGGGCCGAAGTTGTGGTCCTTCGCGTACGGGTAGGCCTTCACCTTGCTGTTCATGGGCGCGAGGATGTCCATCTCCCCCAGACACTCCCAGGTGTACTGCGGCACGATGCCTGCGAAGCTCCGCAGGTCGTCGAAGGTGAAGTCCGTGCCGGAGACGGCGTCCGTGCGCTGCGCCGTCGAGATGCGCCTCACACGGCGCAGCGTCGGCACGTACACCCAGGTGTCGTCGTTCTTGGCCTGGTCGCGCGGCCCCTCGGAGGACTTGTAGCGGTAGGTGATGAGGGCGATGCCGCGCGCGTCGAAGGGCGCGGTCACCTCCACGCCGAACGCGCTCTTGCGCTTCTCGCCGCGGAAGAGATCGCCTTCCTGCGTGTCGAGCAGCTCTTTCTCGATGCGGTTCGCGAGGGCGATCGTCTTCGACGTGCCCTCGTAGTAGAGCGGGAGCTGCTCGCCGCGGTCCCAGTACGAGTAGAAGAACTTGGTCCGGGAGCCGTCGCCCTCCCACTGATGGTCGAAGTTCCAGATGATCTTGATGCCGGCCTGTGGATCACCCTTGCAATTGATGTCCTCCATCGGGAACGGCTGGCCGGCCGTGTAGCCCTCGAGGCTCTCGTCGGGTCCGATCTTCGACTTGCCCTTGAACCTCTGCGTGGCGTCCACGTACTCCTTCGCCGGCGAGGAGTCCCGGAAGGAGGGGCCGATCTCCATCTTCATGCCGTCGTAGAAGAAGAAGTCGCGGTTGTTCCAAAACTCGACCGGAAGGAAGGGCTTGATGGACTCGAGCTTGTCCATCGTGATCACGTCGCCTTCCTTGAACTTGGGACCGGCCGCGCCCGAATCCTCAGCCTTCTGGGCGCCCGCCGGCGCCGCCAGCGCGAGGGCGGCCGCGCAGGCCAGCCCGCTCTTAGAGAACCAACGCATAGTGAAGATCTCCTCGCTGTCGGATCGTTGTCGGATCGGTCGTTCGGTACGAGCAACGCGTCGTTCGAACCTGTGAAAGTAGCGGAGCCTGGAATCGGGGGAGGCGTGGCTGGCCGCGTCGAAGAAGCCCCAACCATTCGCGTTCCCCGCGGAACCGGCCCTGCCTCTCTAAATCAATGCGACTCGCATTGTCAAGCAGAAGCTCCGCGGGGTAGGGTTCGGAGCGCTGGAAACGGGCCGAGCGCAGCCAAGGACCCACAGATCCCATGGATGCTTCGTCGTCTTCTCCTGCGCCCCTGCGCCCGGGCCCCGCCGGGACAGACTCTGGCACCCCCATTCTCCCTCCCCTTCGACCGGCGAGCGGGGGCCTTCGATTCAAGCTCCGGACGACGGGGGTCGAGCCGGTCTTTCGTTTGCTGGCCTGCCTGGCCGGCATCCTGCTGCGCGAGCTCGGGGGGCGCGTCGGAGATCTTCTCGCTACGCCCAACGAGCGGGCGACGCGCCGCACGGAGCGCCAGCGCAGGGCCGCGCAAAGCGTCGCCACTACCCTCGGCCGGCTCAAGGGCGCCTTCGTCAAGCTCGGCCAGTTTGCTGCGCTGCGTTACGATCTGCTGCCTGCCTGGGTTCGCGAAGGCCTCGCCTCGCTGCACGATCGCGTCCAGCCCCTGCCCTTCGAGACCGTGCTCCAGGTGGTCGAGACGGAGCTGGCGCGGCCACTCGGGGAAGCCTTCCTGTCTTTCGCCCCGGAGCCTCTCGGCACGGCCTCCATCGCCCAGGTGCATCGAGCGCGTCTCGCATCGGGCCAGGACGTGGCGGTCAAGGTGCAGCATCCCTGGCTCGAGGGCTGCCTCGGCGCGGATCTCGCCCTGCTGCGAGGCCTGCTCGGCGCGTGGACGCTCGCCACCGGACGCGGCCGCGAGGCCAGCCGCCGCCTCTTCGACGAGTTCGCCGCGGCGCTGCGCGAGGAGCTCGACTTCGAGCACGAAGCGGCGGTCGCCCGCGAGATCGCGAGCAACCTCTGCCTCGAGCCCCAGATCGTCGTGCCGGAGATCGTGCCCGCGCTGACCACGCGTCGCGTCCTGACCATGAGCTTCCACGCTGCCGTCAGCGTCACGGATCGCTCCGGTCTCGCACGGCTCGGCGTGGCGCCGGCCGCCGTGCTCGAGATCCTCGCCCGCGCCTACGCCAAGCAGGTCTTCGTCGATGGGCTCTTCCACGCCGACCCTCACCCCGGAAACCTCTTCGTCCTCGACGAGCCGGGCGCCGCTTTGAAGCCGCGCGTGCTCTTCATCGACTTCGGGCTCAGCCGCCGCCTCGATCCCGGCCTTCGCCGCGAGCTGCGTCAGGCTCTCTTCGCGCTGCTGCAACGCGACCTCGAAGGCTTCGTCGGCGCCATGGACCGCATGGGGATGATCGCTCCCGGCGCGCAGGGCGCCGTGCGAGTGGCCGTGCAGGCGATGCTCGAGCGGATGCAGCGCGAGGGCGCCTCCCCGCTTGCCCTCTCGGGGGACCAGGTGCTCTCGCTGAAGGACGAGGCGAAGCGTCTGCTGCAACAGACGCCCGGGATCCAGCTCCCGAACGACCTGCTGCTCTACGCCCGGACCCTCTCCTATCTGTTCGCACTCGGCGCCGAGCTTGATCCGTCGGTGGATCTGCTGAAAATCTCGGTGCCGTACCTGCTGAAGTTCCTGGCGGGGACGGAGCCGTGATCCCTTCAGCCAATGAGCTCCACGTCACACCCGAGACTCCGGGCGAGGCCGGCGAGACGAACGTCCGCGGTCGCGAGCGGCGCAGACAGCTGCGAAGCAGCCGCCAGGTAGAAGCAGTCGTACGCCGGGTGTCCGAGCCGCAGTGCTAGATCGAGGGCTGGCGATTCGAGCGGCGCACACGGCATCAGCTCCGGCCGGCCTTCTGCCCACAGCGATAGTGCTTCGAGCGCAGTCACTGCGGAGCACTGCTCCCGCCGGAACTTCCTCCAGACGGCGTTGACCACCTCCGCGCCGATCAGATCCGGCGCGACGAGATCGATCTCTCCGGCGCG
>CAYGXT010000470.1:0-2971 GCA_964353695.1 uncultured Myxococcaceae bacterium | reverse complement strand
TGAGCCCCTCGGCGCCGATGATGCAGCGCGCTCGAAAAGAGCCGGGCGCCTCATGCCGCAGACCGAGCCTAAAAGTATCGCCGACGGCCTGCTCACGAGCCTCGGCGAGCTCACCTGGCCCGTGGTGCGCGATCTGGTGGACGACGTCGTCCCCGTGACCGAGGAGGAGATCGTTCTCGCGATGCGGCTCGCGTGGGAGCGCGCGAAGCAGCTCATCGAGCCGAGCGCGGCCGTGGCCCTCGCCGTGGGCATGGGGCCGGCTCTCGCCGGCTCGCATCGGGTCGGGGTAATCCTCTCGGGTGGCAACGTCGATCTCTATCGGCTGCCCTGGTCGTGAAGGAGGTGGCGCAGGTGCACATCCGAATCGGTTTTGCGCTTGCGCTGCTGGCCTTCCCCGCGCGCGCCGAACAGGCGCGGCCCGCGCAGGCCGTTCACCTCGGCGTTGCGAGCTGCGCCAGTGCCCCCTGCCACGGCGCGGCGGCTCCCGAAGGCCAGCGCGTACTCCAGAACGAGTACGTCACGTGGATGAAGCGCGATACCCACGCAAGGGCGTACCGCACGCTCCACTCCGAGCGTTCGGCGCGCATCGCGAAGAACCTCGCGCTCGGCAAGCCCGCGTGGGAGGCGACGCTCTGTCTCGACTGCCATGCCGACGCCGTTCCTGCCGAGCTGCGCGGGCCTTCCTTCAGCCTCGAGGACGGTGTGGGCTGCGAGGCCTGCCACGGCGGGAGCGGCGGGAGCGGCGGAAGCGAGGGCTGGATCCGCACGCACGCGCTCGAGGCCACGAGCCACGCTGCGAACGAGGAGCGCGGGCTGGTGCCGCTCGATCGACCCGAGCTGCGCGCCGAGCGCTGCCTCGACTGCCATCTTGGCGACGAGAAGCAGCTCGTGAGCCACCGCATCCTGGGCGCGGGCCACCCGCGTCTGAGCTTCGAGCTCGACACCTTCACGCAGATCGAGCCGGCGCATTTTCATCTGGACGAAGACTACGTTGCGCGCGGCAAGGAGGCCGCGCCGCACGCGAAGCTCTGGGCGATCGGGCAGGCCGTGCAGGCGCGCCGCGCCCTTCGCCTGCTCGGTGATCCGGCGCTCGGCCGTCACGGCCTGTGGCCGGAGTACGTCTTCTTCGACTGCTACGCCTGCCACCATCCGATGTCGGACCTGCGCTGGCAACCGCGGCCGGGGACGGGCCTCGAAGGCTCGCCGGGCGTTGCGCGCCTCGACGACGCCAGCCTGCTCATGCTGCGGCGCGCTCTCGACGTGGTGGCGCCCGAGGCGGCAGCCCGCCTCGGCACGGCGACGATTGCGCTCCACGCGGCTCTCTCGCGCGGAGAGGGCTCGCCGGCGCGCGCCCTCGAGCAGTTGGCGTCCGTGGTGACGCTCGCGCTTCCGGCCCTCGAGGCCTGGAAGCCGACGCCGGCTCAGCTGCGCGGCCTTGCCTCGGGCCTCGCCCGCGACGCGGCGGCCGGCTACTACCGCGACTACTCCGGCTCCGAGCAGGCCGTGATGGCGATCCAGGCGCTGGCCTCCTCTCTCCATGCGGCGGGTGACCTGGGAGACGAGTCGCTTGCCCGCATCAATGCACTGATCGAGAAGCTCCTTGCCGACACCCACGACCCCGAGCAATTCGATCCGCGCCGCTTGCCGACGGAGCTTCAGCAGCTCCAGGAGGAGCTGCACTGATCCTCCCGCCCGGCAAGGGTCGTTTCGACTCAGTTCAACGCTCTGAAAGTGACATCTCGCACCATCGCTGTGCTGGGAGTCCGCGTCGCGGCCTGCCGTGGCCTCAAACGGCGGCACGCTCCTTGCTTTTTCTCAACGCTTAGAAGGAGGCAACAGATGCACCGATCGGAACAGGCCGAGGTCGTTTCCTGCGCCGCCTGCGGAGCCGAGGTTTCCGTCCGCAGCGATCGAGTCTTCACGTTCGGGACCGAGTCCGCGCTCTGCTGGGAGTGCTCCGTCCGACGCGGAGGGCGCTACGACGGCACGCACGAACGCTGGGAGCAGGCCCCCGACCTAGCCGATCTCGCCGACGAGGAGGGCTAGGAGGGGGCTTTGCGTTTCATCCGCAGCTTCGACAGCCTGACGCTCGATGATATCCCGCTGGTGGGCGGGAAGAACGCGTCGTTCGGCGAGATGATCCGCTCGCTTGCGCCTCTCGGCGTCCGCGTGCCGGACGGGTTCGCGCTGACGGCCGATGCGTACCGGGCGCTTCTCGAAGCGCCCGGCGTACGGGCGCTGCTTCGCGACGCGCTCGCCTCTCTCGACCCGAAAGAAGTGGAGTCGCTGCGGGCCTGCGGCGCCGCAGCGCGCCGCGCGCTGCGGGAGGCGCCGCTTCCCGCCGAGATGCTGCGCGAGATCGAGGAGGCCTACGCCGCTCTCTCCCGCCAGTACGGGCAGGAGGCCACCGACGTGGCGGTGCGCTCCAGCGCCACCGCCGAGGATCTGCCGAGCGCGAGCTTCGCGGGGCAGCAGGAGACCTACCTCAACATCCATGGCCTGCCGCAGCTGGTCGAGGCCTGCCGCAAATGCTTCGCCTCGCTCTTCACCGACCGCGCGATCTCCTACCGCGCCGAGCGCGGCTTCGATCACGAGAAGGTCTACCT
The DNA here is from genome assembly GCA_964353695.1 of uncultured Myxococcaceae bacterium. GTDB lineage: Bacteria > Myxococcota_A > UBA9160 > UBA9160 > UBA9160 > MYXO. The sequence goes on along the minus strand of CAYGXT010000470.1, from coordinate 365 downwards.
CTCGGTCGGGGTCCAGAAGATGGTGCGTTCGGATCAGGCCGGCTCGGGCGTGATGTTCACGCTCGACACTGAGAGCGGCTTCGACGGCGTGGTCTTCATCACCGCGGTCTACGGCCTCGGCGAGAACATCGTGCAGGGCGTTGCCAACCCCGACGAATATCTCGTCTTCAAGCCCACGCTTCGAGAGATCTCCCGGCGCCTCGGCTCCAAGGAGATCGCCATGATCTACGACGAGGGCGGGGGACGCAGCACGCGAAACGTGGTGGTGCCCGAGTCGCTGCGGCGCCAGTTCGTGCTCTCGCGCGAAGACGTCGTGGAGCTGGCCCGCCAGGCGATCACGATCGAGAAGCACTACAGCCAGCGGG
>CAYGXT010000469.1:0-2983 GCA_964353695.1 uncultured Myxococcaceae bacterium | reverse complement strand
ACGGCGTTGCGGCCGCCGAGCCGCCGCCGGAGCCTGCCTGGGAGGCCGAGGTGCTCGGCGTGGGCTGGCTCTCTTCCCTCAAGGCGGATCTCGATGTGGGATCCGCGACGGTCAGCTTGGACGAGAGCATCATCGACCTCGTTCCCCTGCTGACGTGGGTCGCTGCAGGAGAAATCAGGGCTCGCTACGGGGACTTCGTCTTCGCACTGAACGGCCTCGGGCAGCAGATTCACATAGGTGAGAGCACTCCCGCGCAGACCTTCCACCTGAACCCCATCGGCGGGCCGGTCGGCGGCATCGACGCGAGCGTGGGCCCGAACAAGGCCAGCATCCGGAGCACGGAAGTCATGGCCGAGGCCACTGGAGGCTGGCGCGCCCTTTCGATCCCGTTCTCGACACTCTTCACCTCTCTGCCCCAGGACGATCCGCGTCGCTTCCATCTCGATCTGCTCGGCGGCGCCCGCTACTGGTACTGGCGCACCGAGGTTCGCCTCAACATCCCACCGGCCACGTTGAGCTTCGCAAAACCTCCGAGCCTCGATCGCCTGCCTGGCCTCGTCATCGGCAAGGTTACGCTTCCGCGTGGGATCCTCGTCGGCGGCAGCAACGATGTACTCGAAACCACCGCGAGCTGGACCGACGCGATCATCGGCTTTCGTGCCGATGCAGATCTGACCCGCACGGTCTCGGCGAGTCTGCGCGCGGACATCGGCGGCTTCGGCTTCGGTGACTCGTCGGACTTCACCTGGCAGGTCATGCCCGGCGTACAGTGGCGCTTCTCGGATCACTGGATCGCACGCGTCGACTACCGCGTGATCGGCTTCGATCGGAACATCGTCAGCAACGCAATCCTCTACGGATTCCAGCTCGGAGTGGGCTACCGATTCTGAGGCCATTGCCGCGAGCTGCCGACGATGCTCACGAGGAGGGCCCCAGATGCTCCACGAGAATTCGGCGCAGCTCTTGGATCCCTTCGGGACGTTCCTGAACCGAATGGCCCGAGTGACGCACGACCTTCTCGGAAACCACGTTCTCGATGTGCGCACTCGGGTAGCGCACGACGCCGTCGCTCTCTTCCTCGAGCGGGCCATCTCCCTCCACGGGAATGATGGAATGAGCCTTGATGCGCGGGTCGATGGGCAGCGCACGCAGCGTCTCGAGGAAGGGGTTTCCGGCGCGCATGTTGTCGAGGCTGGTGGGCGGATGGGTGGTGAGCTTCTTCCGTACATCGGCATCGTCGCTCTGGGAGGCGAGGTCCCCGACGAGGCGCGTGACGGTGAGGGGTAGCTTGATCAGGCGCGACACCCACGCGGCGGGCGCAAAGTCGGAGAGGTAGCTCCCTCCATGCGGCGTGGACATGAAGACCACCCGCTCCACGAAGGGAAGCGGCTCGTAGAAGAGAGAGCGCTGGGCGACCTCACGCAGCTTGGGGTCGAACTTCACTTCATCGAAGGGATGCTGGGTCACCCACTTCCAGAAGGCGTCGCCGCTGTGTATGGCCACGGTCTTGGTGAGGAGGCCCCCCTGGCTATGCCCCACCACGACCATGCGGCGCAGCGCCGGATCCTTGCCGTCAGGATCGAGCTCCTCCACCACCTCTCGCAGCGAGCTCGTGAGGATGCCGGAGGAGTACGCGATGGGATTGCCCGTGTTGTAGATGAAGAGCCAGATCTGGTAATGGCTCGATACGATGGGGTCGTTTTCGAGCTCGTTCACCACCTGGGCCCAGGTGGCGGGGCTCGAGAGCGTGCCGTGTACCAGCACCAGGGGGATCTTCCCCGGCCGGTAGGGCTTCAGGAAGACGAGCTGCTCGACCGGTCCACCCCTCGTCATGAAATCGCCGACGCGGAAGCCCGCGACGCCGAAGTCCCAGATCGGTGACCCCTCGAGGGTGTAGGCGAGCGAAGAGCTCGTCTCGCGCTCCAGCGGAATCGTGTGACCCTCGATCTCGAAGGTGGGCCGCTCGTCCTCGGCGAAAGTCTCGAGGCTGCCCGAGAGGCTTCCTTCAGCGATCCCCGCGCGCACGCCGGGCAGGCGCAGCACGGCGGTGACCGGGATCTGGAGCCTGGGTGCCACGCGCGCCGCGCCGGGCGGCTGAGCGCCGACCACCTCGCCGCGGGTGGCGGAGAGCGGAGCGCCGATGCCGGATTGCCGATACCGGTTGGCGAGTCCGCGAACCTGTACCGAGGTGGCCGGCAGAAACTTCGTCAGCTCCCGGCCGGCCCAGACCTTCTGCGACGGATCGATCGAGATCGAGAGCGATCCGAACGGCAGGGGCTGTACGCCGGACTCGAGAAAGACCTCCCCGTTCGGACCCGTGAGGCCACGGGTAAGGCCGATGTTGTAGACGTTGCGCGCGACGTCGACCCTGGGGTCGAAGGGCTGGAGCGCGTCTTCCGGCCGACGGCCAAAGAGGAACGCATACGCGTAGACGGCGGCCGCGAGAGCCTGATCCTTTCGGCCCGTCTCCTCGGAGCGCAGGAGATGGAGCTCGGCCAGGCCGTAGAGCCTGTCCGCATCGTCGTCACCACCAAGCCCCGCGTGCAGCGTGGCGAGGGTTCCCTCGGGGTCTTCCGCAAAGCGGTCGCGAAGGCCGAGCCGCGTGAGAAGCTCCTGGCTCTTCGCGCTCGGCTTCGACTCCGAGACCGCGCTGCCCGCGAGCTCGCGATAGATCTGACGGGGATCGGCCCGATCCACGCCCACGGGCGTCGCACAGCCGGAAGCGAAGAAGAGGGCCGCGAGAAGGCCCCCCATCGCCCGCGCGTGCAGCTGCCGGCTCGGACCTCTCATGTTCGCTGCGTTCATGTGTCCTCGAGGTGGCTGCATCGCAAAATGGCCAGAGCAGCAGGAGTATGCTCGCGAGCGCCGCAGAGGCAAGAAGCAGCCAGCGCGTCTCGGGGATGGCGCTCGCTAGCGGGCGTCATAGGTGAGCGCGTTGGGGCTGAACTCTCGTGGATCGCTTCCCTCGGAGAAGCGATAGGTG
>CAYGXT010000468.1:0-2990 GCA_964353695.1 uncultured Myxococcaceae bacterium | reverse complement strand
GATACCGGCGGCGCGCTCGTGGCGGAGCTGCTGCAGGGAGCAGGACATCCGGTCGCGTGGCGTCGCATCGTGCGCGACGAGGCGGCGCAGATCGCGGCGGCCGTTTCGAGCGCTCTCGGGGACGCAGGCGTGCGCGCCTTGATCGTGACGGGTGGCACGGGTGTGGCTCCTCGCGATGTGACACCAGAAAGTGTCGAGCCGCTGCTCGAGCGCAGCGTGCCGGGCTTCGGCGAGCTGTTTCGCGCGCTCTCCTTCGAGGAGATCGGCAGCGCAGCGCTGCTCTCGCGTGCGCTGGCCGGCCTCGCCCGCGGACGCGTGGTCTTCGTCCTGCCCGGCTCGCGCGGGGCCGTGCGCCTCGCCCTCGAGAGGCTGATCCTGCCCGAGCTCGGCCACCTCGCTGCCGAGGCGGTCAAGACGCGTTAGCGGCCGTTCGATCCGCCCCCCATGCGGACTGCGCTCCCCCTTCTTGCCCTCGCCGTCCTGCTCGGCCTCTCGCCGCCCGCCGCCGGGCATACGTATCTGTGGCTCGACGAGGCCGGCATCACCCACGGCACCGACGATCCCGCCGCCGTGCCGCCGTCCGCCCGCGCGCGCCTGATCCCGGAAGGGGAGGCCCGGGCCCACCTTTGGGACGACGGCTTCGCCGGGCCGCCCCCTCCCTCCAGCAACGATGGCACCCACAGCGAAGCCGACCGTGCCCGGCGGCTGGTGCGCGGCGCTCTCGACGACCTCGGCCGCGGTGAGACGGCGCGCGCGGCGGCAGCGCTCGTCGCGGCCCTCGCGCTCGCCCCCAATAGCGCCGAGGCGCATTGGTATCTGGCGCTACTGGAGCAGCAGCGCGGCCATCTCGAGGATGCGGCCGAGCATCTGCAGGATTTTCTCGCGGCGGCGGGGGAGGGGCTCGAGCCCTGGCGCGCCTCGGCCGTGCGGCGCCTCGCTGCTCTCTCGGACGAGGAGAGGCTCGCGCGACCGGGCTCGAAGTCGGCCCCGCTCGCCCTCGTGGCGCGAGAGCATCCGCGTTTCCGCCTCGAGGTCGACCCGGCGCTGGTGGAGGGAGAGCGGAGTTATCTCGACACCGTGCTGCGTTATCTAGAGGAGGCCCGGGATCACGGATCGACGCAGCTCGGTGTCGAGCCGGACGAGCCCACGGGCGTCGTACTCTACGGCAAGGCCAGCTACCAGCGGGCGTACCGGCACAAGTTTACGTTTCAGACGGTGGGGTTCTTCGACGGCCGCATCCACGTCGTCTCGGCGGCGCATCCGGCCGGCGAGCTTCGCGTGCTGCTCTTCCACGAGTTCACGCACGCGCTGTTTCGCGAACGTACGGGCGGCGACCGCCCCTACTGGCTGAACGAGGGTCTGGCCGAGCTGGCGGGCCGCACGGCGCACCGGCAGGAGGGCCTGTCTCGCAGCGAGCGCGAGGCGTTGCGGTCCGCCATCGAGGAGGGCCGCTGGATGCCCCTCGAGAAGCTCTCCGCGGGCTTTGCCGGGCTCGACGACCCCCAGGCGCGCGCGGCCTATCTCGAGTCGACGGCGGCCGCCGCCTGGGTGATGGCGCGCACGGATGCGGCCTCGCGGGCCAGCCTGCTGCGCCGCCTCGGCGAGGGCGCGAGCGAGGACGAGGTGCTGCGCGCAGTCGTCGGTCGCGACACGAAGGGCGTCGACGCCGCCGTGCGCGCGCAGATTGCGGCGGAGTTTCCGGCGTTCGCGCCGTAGCGCGACCCGCGCGGCGAGCCGCAGGCGAGGGAAGGACTCAATCAAGCGGCGGATCGAAGCGCACGGCGGCGCCGATTGGGGAGCCCTCGTCCTTCGAAGGCGACTCTCCGACGGGCTGCGTGTCGTCGTGTGAACCCATCACGATCACGAGCGGCGATCGAGGAGTGGACCACTCCAAGCGAGCGGACACGGGTCAATCCTGGTGAGCTCCGCGAAAAAGCGATATGGCCCGTCCCCTCCGCGGAGAGCGCAACACCTGACTGGGTGGTCGGCTAACCGGCCGCTCGCTTACGGGCGGCCCGAGCGGAGCGCGTGGCTAGACCTCGACCTTTCACGAGCCGGACCTGAAGCTTGTATCCCAGCGCCGACGCATAGCGTTGCAGCGTTGCGATCGACGGGGAATGCTTCGAATCAGCCGATTCCAGCCGTGCCACCGCAGATTGAGTCGTGCCGATGCGGGCTGCCACATCGGCCTGGCTGAGTCCTGCCGCGGTGCGAGCCTTCAGGATCTCGTCCAGAAACTCGAACTCTTCCGCAATGCGGTCATATTCACGCTTCACCTCCGGACGCGCCAGTGCCCGGGATCTGAACTGTTTAAGGCTCTTTCCAGTCATTCATTACTTCCTTCATTCGCCGTCTGGCGATTTCTCGTTCCTTTCGAGGAGTCTTCTCAATTCGAAAAGGCCTTGTCCCACGGCCCGCGTGTGTGGCATGCCGAGGTCGGGCCCATGGATCTCCATTCGCTCGGCATACCGCAAGAACCGCGCCAGGAAGCCCACCGGAAGAGCCAGAATGTCTTCCTCCAACGACCTACTGTAGAAAGTGACCTTCCAGTTCACGGGGCATATATAGCAGATATGCGATATGCGAGCGACGACATGACCAAGGGGATCCAGCGAGCCATCTGAGCTTCTTGAGCCTGCCCTCCAATGGCGGCAACGCTACGAGCAGGTCGCGAACCCTTCCGAATGGAAGTGGTCGTGATGGGTGCGTACGAAGAAATCGAGGATCTCCTCGTCTACTCGGCCGGCGGCCACGGCGTGGCGCTGCTGGCGGCGTAGACGGAGCTCGCTTCGAAGATCGCGGACTTCCTCGCGGCAGGCATCCCGGCGAAGTGATCGGCAAGGCCGCGCGCGATCGCGCGCCGCGAACGGTGTGGTTCATCCTTCACCCTCGAACGAGCCCTTGACATTCGTCGTCCATTCCCATACTCTTTGAGTTGTCATCCCGTCGGTCCCGATGGGTTCGCACATGTCCTCTCGCTCTCCCTCGGC
>CAYGXT010000467.1:0-2992 GCA_964353695.1 uncultured Myxococcaceae bacterium | reverse complement strand
CCTGGATGGCGCGCCAGGTATTCGGCCCGTTCGAAGCCGCTGGCGCGTTCGAGGGTCGCCGCTAGCGCGCCGAGCAGGAGCGATTGCGCCGCCACGCTGGCCCGCGGCGCAAGGCCGAGCCCCCCACCTTCGCGGGCTACGAAGGCGTCGAGCGTCACGTCCGCGTGCCGGCCGAGCCAGGAGCCCGGCGCTCCCGTCACCGCCACGACGCGTGCGCCGAGCGCCCGTGCCAGCGCGATCGTCGCCGTGAGCTCCTCGGTCTCGCCGCTGTTGCTGATCGCGATCACGACGTCGCCGCGGACGACCTGCCCCGAGGCGCCGTGGACGGCCTCGACCGGATCGAGAAAGCTGGCCGGCGTGCCGGTGGAGGAGAGCAGCGCGGCGCCGTAGCGGGCGACGTGGCTCGCCTTGCCGATGCCCGTCAGGTGGACGCGGCCACCCGCAGCCTCCGACTCTCGAATCAGGTGCAGCGCAGCATCGAAGCCCTCTGGGCCCGTGCGACGGCGCAGTGCGTCGAGCTCCTCGAGCACGACATCGATGGTGGCGAGCGCTTCGTGCCTACCGCCCGCGGCTTCACCACCGCCGCCGGCCTCGCGCCAGCGGGCCGGCGCAGCCCCGCCCTCTTCGCCGCGGAAGGGGCCCAGCGCGAGACCGCGGCCGTAGAGCTCCACCACGCGCTCGCGGGCGCGCAGCGGCTCTTCGGGAAAGGCGCCGAGGCGCTCGACGCAGGCCGCGCCGCAGGCGTTGCCGAGGCGTCCTGCCGCCTCCCAGGACAAGCCGTGGTGCAGCGCCACGAGCAGCCCGGCAAGGAATGCGTCGCCCGCACCCGTCGTATCGACCGCCTTCACGGGCAGCGACGGAACCCAGCCTTCGAAGCCTTCCGCGACGATGGCGCAGCCGCGCATACCGTCCGTCACCACCACGGCACGCGCACCGAAGCGGGCACGCAGGCCCTTCGCCTGCGTGAGGGCTTCCCCCTTCGCCTCGGGCACCAGCTCCGCGGCCGCCGCCTTCGACGGCTTCAGCAGGTCGGCCGCATGCAGCACGGCGTGGAGCAGGGACTCGCTACCGAGGTAAGGAACTGCCTGCGACGGCAGCACGTCGAGATCGACGACCGTCGAGATCCCGGCCTCTCGCGCGATGGCCAGCGCCTCGAGCGTGGCATCGAGAGGGAGCTGCGAGACCTCCGTCGAGAGCTTCGCTGCGCGCTGGATGAACGGCACGTGATGGCGTCGCACGTGCTCGGCCGTGGTTTCGCCCGTGGCGGCCGATGCCATGTAGATCGCGCGCTCGCCCGACTCGTCGACGAAGATCTCGGCCAGCGAGCTCGCCGAGCCATCGAGGACGAGGTCGTGCTCGATGCCGAGGCGTTGCATGGCGGCCCGCAGGAAGCGGCCCCCGTCGTCGTCCGCTTGCTTGCCGAAGATGCCCGTGCGCAGCCCGAGCGCAGCGGCCCAGCCGAGCTGGTTCAGCATCACGCCGCCCACGAAGCGCTGCACGGGCCCGCTCCCGGGCAGTGCCAGCAGCGGACCCTTCTCGTCCGCGCCCACGATACGAGGCGTCCGGTGCATGCGATCCACGACCATGCTGCCGATGCCGGCGAGGTCGAGCTTCGTGCCGGGCGTCAAACGAGCTCCCGCGCAGGCGGCTCATCACTCGGCGCCAGCGTACGCCACGGCGACGCGATCTTCTCACGCGCCAATGCGCGAACCGTTTCGAAAGCCTCGTCAAAGCGCTCAGCGTCGGGGCGCGCCAGCTTCGGCGTCCCCGGCGCCACGAGATCGCTGGTCGTGACGCCGAGCCTGACCAATGCGCGCTTGAGGCACGCGATCGAGCGCCGGCCTCCGGCCTGCCGCGTGCCGACGCGGAAGGCCTCGAGCACCCCCTGCACCTCGTCCATGCGCTCGGCATCGCCGGCGCGGGCCACGTGCCAGGCCCGAGCCCACTCGCGCGGGAGCGCATTGGCCGGGCCGGCTACGACGCCCGTCGGATGTCCTCCCTGCATGCGCCAGCGATTCCAACGATCGCGCACGAAGCCCCCGAGCCCGGAGGGCGGCCGGAACAGCTCGAAGATCAGCATGGCGTCGCCGACGTAGATGCCGAATTCGCCCCGGTCCCGAAAATTTGCCGCGGCCTTGATGTAATGCCCGAGCACCTTCTTCGACGCCGAGACCTTGACGCCACGCACGAAGTCGAGGCGCGAGAGCGCCTTCACCTGCTTCGTGCGCATATGCAGCAGCTTGGGATCGACCGCGATGTCGGCGTTGTCGTAGAGATACACCGGAATGCGTCGAGAGCGGGAGTCCAGCAGATCGGCCACGTCTCGCGCCACGAAGCGCACCGGGTCTCCCAGACCCGGGATCGAGAGCGGCGCCAGCACGGCGGCGTCTACACCGGGCGTCGCGAGCGCGAAATCGAGATTCTCGAGCGTCTCGGCCCGGCTCCCGGCGGTGATGCCGGCCCAGACCTCGACAGCGCGCACGCTTCCGGTGGTCAGGCCGGCGCCGATCTTCGCGGCCTCCTCGGCGCAGACCTGCACCACGTGCTGGCGCACCAAGTTGGAAATGCGATCCCACTCGCCGGTCGTACCTGCGGCGAAGATGACGTCGGCGCCGTAGCCGTCCTGGATCACGTGCCGCACCACGGCGCGCTGCTCGGCCTCGATCAGCCGGCCGGCGTCGTCAAGCACGCTCACCACGGGCACGGAGAGCCCCGCGCGCGGTCGGATGTCCTCGACGGTTCGCAGCGGGCCGACCTCCGCCTTCCTAGTTTCGTGCGCCCGACAGGGTACTGCGTCCCGCGTAGCGCGCGCGCGGGCCGAGCTCCTCTTCGATCCGGAGCAGCCGATTGTACTTGGCCACGCGATCCGTGCGGCAAAGCGAGCCGGTCTTGATCTGGCCCGCGCCGGTCGCGACGGCCAGATCGGCGATGGTCGTGTCCTCGGTCTCGCCCGAGCGGTGCGACACGATGCAGGAGTAGCCCGCGGCCTTCG
>CAYGXT010000466.1:0-2993 GCA_964353695.1 uncultured Myxococcaceae bacterium | reverse complement strand
CAGCCCCGGTCCGCGGGTTCATCGAAGCCCCGAGCGGGGGGCCTCCCGAGACGACGAAGACGCTTCCCCTCACCCGAGATAAGATGCGGCAGAGGGGGGAAGTCATGCACCACAGGCGTTTCGTTCGTACGCGGCGGTTCGGCGTCGCGATCCCGGTCATTTTCGGCCTTGCCGCGCTCGGCTGCCAGAGCGATGGCGGCAACGGGCTCGAGGCCAGCGGCCGCGGGCATCCGCTGCTGCGCAACGCCAAGTTCGTCGTGGCCGCTCCGACCATCACCACCAAGAAGGCGCAGGCACAGACGCATTTCGAAGCCGGGCTGCGCAGCTACTTCGACGGCAATCGCGTGGCCGCCGCCGGCTTCTTCGAGACGGCCGGCGAGATCGACCCCGGCTGCGCCATGTGCTTCTGGGGCGTGGCACTGGCCTCCGCGCCGCGGCCGGGCGAGCCGGAAGATGCCGCGAAGGCGAGCCGAGCAAGCGCTGCAATCGAGCGTGCGAAGAAGCTCGAGCCGATCATCACCGCAAGCGAACGTGGATACATCGAAGCGACGGTGCTGCTGGTGACTCCCGCCGGGGGAGGCGACGTAGCCTCGCGCCAGCGGGCCTACGCGCGCGCCATGCAGGCGCTCGCCAGCCAGTACCCAGGCGACACCGACGCCGTGACGCTCGCGGCCGAGGCGATGCTCTTGACCTCGACGACGGCGGCGCCGCCGCCGTCGAAGGGCGTCTCCGCTGGCCCCGCCGACGCGGGCGATGCGCTGCAAGCGCTACGCGGCGTGCTGGCGACGGATCCGAACCATCCGGGCGCGTCGCGCCTCTACAACCAGACGCTGCGCAAGACGCTGGTCACGAGGTGGCAAGACGCAATGATGGCGGGCCAGGAGGCGCAGGCCAAGGCAGCGGCGCGCGAGATCGAGAAGGCCATCTCGGACGACGCCATGCGTGAGGATCCGGACCTCGAGGGCGCTGCGACCGCTACGGTCTTCACGCTCGTGCGGTTCGGCCACTGGAAGGAGATCCTCGCATTGCCGGCGCCGCAGAACGACCTGCATTACCTGGTCGGCATGTGGTACTACTCGCGGGGTCTAGCGTTCACGCGGCTGGCGCAGTTCCTCGACGTGCCGCCCGAGCAGGCCGAGCTCGAGGAAGCGACGGCCCGCGTGAAGCCCGATCAGACCGTGCTCGGCTCGGCCAACGCGCGCAAGCAGCTCGAGATCGCGATTCTCGTGCTCGACGCCGAGATCGAGCATATGCGGGCGCATCGGGAGAACGCGCTCAAGCAGATCCGCGAGGCGGTCCGGCTCGAGGACAGCCTCGGCAATGCGAAGCCGTCGGCGTTCTACGTGCCCACGCGACAGGTCTATGGCGCGATCCTGCTCTGGAACGACCGGCCGCGGGAGGCGGAGCAGGCCTTCCGTGAGGACCTCGAGCGCAACCCGGAGAACGGCTGGTCGCTGCTCGGGCTCGCGCAGAGCCTGCAAGCGCAAAAGCGGACGCAGGAGGCGGCCGAGATGAAGGCGCGAGCGCAGCGCGCGCTCGCCCAGGCGGACGTCAGCCCGCCGACCTCCGTGTTCTGAAATCCGCGTTCTGAAACGCGGCGTGCACGGGGCCGAGGTGCCTGCGGCTCAGCTACGGGTCCGTTCGACCCACCCCAACCACTCGGCAAGCACGAGCAGGGTCCAGAGAGCGCGTGCGTGGTCGAGGCGGCCTGAGGCGTGCTCGTCGAGCAGGCTCAGCGCGGCTCGCCGCCGGATGCCCACCACGTTGAGCCGGTCGGAGCCGAGCATTTCGGCGGCCCAGCCCCGGAGCGGGCCGCGCAGCCAGCCAGCCAGCGGCACCGAGAGCCCGCGCTTGCGGCGATGCACGATGCTGCTCGGCAGATAGCGGGAGGCGTAGCGCTTGAGGAAGACCTTCGTGGTAAGGCCCCGGACGCGCTCCTGCTGAGGCAGCGTCGCTGCGAAGTCGATGACCCCAGGTGCGAGAAAAGGGGCGCGGAGCTCGAGGCCCCAGCGCATGCCACCGCGGTCGGCCTTCGTGAGCAGCGCTTCGGCCAGCGGTGTCTCGAAGTCATGCTGCTGCAGCACGTCGAGAAGCATGGCCGGCGAAGGCTCCGAGTGATACCTGCGCAGCGTCTTTGCCTCGAGGTGGCCGAGCACCTCCGGTGGGATGCTCGCCAACCAGGTGCGATGGCGCTCGAGACCGCCGAGCTCCGCCGCCCTCACGAACCGCTTGAGCAGGAAGCCGAGCGTCACCTTTCGGTCGCTGGCGGGCAGGGTGTCAGCGGCGCGCTGGAGCAGGGCGCGCAGCGGCGGCGGCAGGCGCAGCCAGCCCTCGGCGAGGCGAGGCCCGATGTAGGTCGGGTAGCCACCGAAGAGCTCGTCGGCGCCCTCTCCCGAGAGCACCATGCGCACGTCCCGTGCGGCGCGGCGCGCCAGCACCGCGAGCGGAAGCCACGCGGGATCGGCGAGCGGCTCGCCCGCATGCGCCACCAGGTCGCGCAGCAGCTCCGGCACCTCCGATGCCCGCAGGCGTTCAACCACCGGCTCGAGTCCAAGCGTCCGTGCCACGCGCTCCGCCGTGCCTCCTTCGTCGTACGATCTCTCATCGAAGCGCACCGTGAAGGCGGTGAGGTGGCGCATCGGACGCACTTGACGCGCGAGCGCAGCCAGCAGCGCGGAGTCAACCCCTCCACTCAGCAGGACGCCGAAATCGACGTCCACGTCTGTCTGCCGCTCCACGGCCTCGAGCATCACGCGATCGAAGACGTCCAGGCTGGGCGAGTGCTTGGGTGTGCCGACGAGGTCGAGGCGCCAGTACCGGCGTCGCCGGATCCCTGCCTCGTCCACGATCACGAGCTCTCCGGGCGCGAGCTTGCGCACGTCGGCCAGCGGCGTTCGCGGAGCCTCGAAGAAGCCGCGGTCGAGGTATCCCGCAAGCGCCGTCTCGTCGAGGGCCAGCAGCGAAGCGTCGCCGCGCACCAGGGCCGCGATCTC
>CAYGXT010000465.1:0-2999 GCA_964353695.1 uncultured Myxococcaceae bacterium | reverse complement strand
ACCCGCTGCCCTACCCGGGCGGCACGGGGCTGGGCAAGCCCCTCAAGCTCATCGTGCATCCACGGCGAGCGCACATCCCCTTCTACCTGGGCGCCGAGGGCCCGAAGAACGTGGCGCTTGCGGCCGAGATCGCCGACGGCTGGCTCCCGATCTTCTACTCACCCTACCGGCACGATCTCTATGCAGATTCGCTGAAGGACATGAAGCCCGACTTCGACATCGCGTGCACGGTCACGGTCAACCTGGCCGACGACGTGAAGGCGGCGCTGATGCCGGTGCGCATGGCGATGTCCTTCTACATCGGCGGCATGGGCGCGCGCGACCAGAACTTCCACCTCAATCTGATCAAGCGAATGGGCTTTGAGGAGCAGGCCCTGCGCGTGCAGGATCTCTTCCTGGCGGGCAAGCGGGCCGAGGCGATGGCCGCGGTACCGGACGAGCTCTGCGACGAGATCTCGCTCTGCGGCCCGGCAGGCCGCATCAAGGAGCGGCTCGAGGCCTGGACGAAGAGCCCCGTGAAGACGCTGATCGCGGGAACGCGCGATCCCGCAGTGCTACGGCTTCTGGCGGATTGCCTGCTCTAGGCTGCGGGCGGACGGTCCTGCCTGCGCGCGGTACGCTTCCGGTGAAAAGGGGGGATCATGTCTTCCGCGCTTGCCTCGCTGATCGACTGCGGCACCAAACTTTGGCTCGACTCCATCGACCCGGAGCTGGTCCGGAAGAACCGCGCCCTCGGCGCCACGGGCGCGACGTCCAACCCGATCATCATCTCCGATCTGATCCGTACGGGCCGCTTCGACGCAGACCTCGCCGACCGCATCAAGCACGGCCTCGACGACTCGGCGATCTGCTGGGAGATGGCGGACAAGCTGGTGAAGGAGGCGCAGGCCGTCTTCCTTCCGGTCTGGGAGCACACGCGGGGCAACGACGGCTACGTGAGCTTCGAGCTCGACCCGCTGCTCGAGGATCCCGAGACGGGTCCGCCGCATGCGGCCCGCGTGGCCCGCAATGTCGAGCTCGGCAAAAAATGGGCCGCCGGCCAGAAGAACCGGATGATCAAGGTTCCGGCCACCCCCGCCGGCCTCGACGCCCTCGAACCGCTGGCCGCCGCGGGCGTCACACTCAACGTCACCCTGATCTTCACAGACAGGCAGTACCGGATCGCCCGCGAGGCCGTCTGGCGCGGCGCCCAGCGGCGGCCCGACCTCAAACGCTTCAAGAGCGTCTACAGCATCTTCGTCTCACGCGTCGACGTCTACACCGGGGAGCACTGCAAGGATCTCGGGTCGCCAGCGCAGGGCCAGGTCGGCATCGTCAACGTGAAGAAGCTCTGGCGCGAGAACCAGGCCTTCTGGAAGGAGAAGGGCCTGCCTCTCCAGCAGGAGATCATCTTCGCCAGCACGGGCACGAAGAAGAAGGAGGATCCGCCGGACAAGTACGTGGAGGCGCTGGCGGGGAGCGACATCCAGACCAACCCTCCCTCCACCAACGACGCCGTCGAGAAGCTGGGCAAGACCTACACACGGCACGTCGACCAGATGCCGGCCGATGCGGTCGTGCGCGAGATCGAGCAGAAGGTCGATGAAGCAAAGCTCGAGGAAGTGCTGATGCGCGAAGGAGTCGACAAGTTCGTGAAGCCCCAGAAGGCCCTGCTCGCGACCATCCAGGAGAAGCGCGCGACGCTTGCGCCGGGACACTGAGCGACCGCTTGCAAAGAACGTGAAATCTCGGCTCGTCTTCGGCGCCGCCGTGTAAGATGCGGCGATGCCGGAGCAGGACGCGGAGCAGATCACGCCGGGGCGCTCCGTTGCCTACGCCTCGGGCAGCATCGCCCTCGACGTCGCGGGGCCCCTCCTCTCCTGGCTGCCCTATCTCTATGCGCCGCCGGCCGATGCGCCCGGCGCGGTCGCGCTGCTGCCGGTGGCGACGGTGGGCGCGCTTCTGCTCGTGGGCCGAGTCGTAGACGGCTTCGCCGAGCCGGTGGTCGGCTTCCTCTCCGATCGCGCACGCACGCGCTTTGGCCGCCGCCGGCCCTTCGTGGCCGTCGGGGCGCCGATCATGGTGCTGGCCCTCCTCGGCCTGTTCTTCCCGCCCTTTGGTCCTGGCCACACCTTCGAGACATCCGTCTATCTCGTGGGCCTGAGCACCCTCTTCTGGTGCGCCTTCACGATGGTCGGCGCGCCTTATTTGGCGCTGCTTCCCGAGATCGCGCGCACGACCGACGCGAGGACGCGGATCGCCTCGTTCATGACCGGGTTCTCAGTGCTCGTCATCATCATTGGAAATCTCCTCCTCGGCCCGCTCGTCGCAGCCTGGCACGGCGGCGTCGAGATTCTCGGCATGCACTTCCGCAACGGCTTCGAGCCGCAGGCTCTGGTCTGCGGAGGCCTCATCCTCTTCTTCATCACGCTCGCCATGAGCGCGGTCCGCGAGAGGCCGAACGAGGTGCCCGAGGGCGGCCACCTCTCTTTCAAGAACGCCGTGATGGAATCGGTGCGGAACCCGGCGTTCCTGCCGCTGGTGCTGCCGCTGAGCGTCTTCCTGATCGGGACCAACATCGTGGTGACGGCTGTTCCCTATTTCGGCCGCTCGATCCTGCACTCGACGGAGGCCGTGGCGTCGCTCGGTGCGGCTCTCGTCTACATGGTGGCGGCGCTGGTTCTGCCGTTCCTACGCCGCCTGGTGGGCAATCACGGCAAGAAGCGCCTCTACAGACTGGCTCTGCTGGTGATGTCGGGCCAGTTCGCGTCGATGCCGCTGGTGGCGATATCGCCCTGGCCGACCGCGACCTATCTCGTGTTCATGGCGAGCATCGGCGTCCCGCTCGGCAGCATGCTCGTGCTTTCGCGCGTCCTCATCTCCGACGTGATCGACTTCGATGAGAAGCGCACGGGCCTGCGCCGCGAAGCCATGTACTTCGGAATGCAGGGCCTGATGACGAAGGTCTCCTTCGGCGTCGGGCCTCTCATCGCTACGCAGCTCTTCACGATCTTCGGCAA
>CAYGXT010000464.1:0-3006 GCA_964353695.1 uncultured Myxococcaceae bacterium | reverse complement strand
AGGGGGTCCGCACGCAGAGGAAAAGCCGTAAGCAGCGTATTTCGGCCCCGGGAGGCCAAATTCAGGGGTCTACTCTCGGGCCGGCGGCTTCGGGGCTTCCGGAGGGGCTAGACTCGCCGTGTGACGGCGCGCAGCCGTCGCTTTACAGGACCCGAGCTGGAGTGCGTCGCGCTGCACGCGCTGCACCGCGGCGACCCCACGCGCCAAACCGTCGTGCTGCTCCACGGTGGAGCTGCCAACGTCCACTGGTGGGAGCCGCTGGCCGAGGCGCTGGCCACGCGGATGCACGTGGTGGCCCTCGACTTCCGAGGCCACGGCGACTCGGATTTCCCCGACACGCTCCTGCCCGGAGCCTTCTCGGACGACCTCGAGGCGCTGCTGGCCGATCTCGACGCACCCGAGCCCATCCTGATTGGCCACTCCCTCGGCGGCCGGGTGGCACTCGAGCACGCGGCTCGGGCGGGCGGCGTGCGGGCGCTCGTACTCCTCGACGTGGCGCGCGGCGCTGCGCTGCCGCTGCATGAGGCGACGCGGCGCGCACTCCGCATCCGGCGAAGCTATCGCTCGGAGCAAGAGGCCGTGGCACGCTTCCGCTTCCTGCCCCCCGCTCTGGCCGTCACCGAGGAGCGGCGGCGCGCCATCGCGGAGCGGTCGGTCTTCGAGCTGCCGGACGGGCGCTTCGCCTTCAAGTTCGATCCGCGCTGGCTTGGCGTACCGAGTCGACCCCTGCCGCCGCTATCTCGAGTGGCCTGCCCGACTCTTCTGCTGCGCGGCAGCGAGAGCACTCTCCTCAGCGAGGAGGGCGCAAAGGCCTTTGCCACAGAGATTCCCCAGGCCGAGCTCGGGATCGTGACCGGGGCAGGTCATCACGTACACCTCGACCGCCCCGATGAGGTTCTGGCCGCGCTGGAGGATTTTCTCTCCAGGATCTGCCCGGCAGGCAATCCCCCACGCTGAGGGGCCCTGCTGGTATGCTGAGCCCCTCTCCTAGAAGCGAGGCTCCCATGTCCGATCTCCTGCACCAGTCCCTCTTTCTTACCCTCGAGCAGCTCCGCCGGCGCGAGCTCTCGCCCGTCGAGCTGATGCAGGCGACGCTCGAGCGCATCGACGCCGCCAACGCGAAGGTGAACGCCTTCGTAGCGCTGCGCGATCGCGACCTGCTGCTTGCCGATGCCCGGGCGGCGCAGCAGCGCATCGGGCGCGGAGAGGCGCGGCCACTCGAGGGCGTGCCCCTCGGCGTGAAGGATCTGGAGGACGTCGAGGGCCTCGTCACGAGCCACGGCTCCCTGCCCTTCAAGGACCACGTCGCTACGCGCGACTCGATCCAGGTGGAGCGCCTCGAGGCCGCGGGCGCCATCGTGGTCGGCAAGACCAACGCGCCCGAGTTCGGCTACACGGCCATCACGAAGAACCTCGTCTTCGGCACGACGCGCAACCCGTGGAACCTCGAACGCACGCCCGGAGGCTCGAGCGGCGGCTCGTCCGCAGCCATCGCCGGCGGCCTCGTTTCCCTCGCTACGGCGAGCGACGGCGGCGGCTCCGTCCGGCTTCCGGCTACGTTCACGGGCTGCTTCGGCCTCAAACCGAGCCTCGGCCGCATCCCGCACGGCCCCGATGACTTCTGGGTCACCGTCGACACCGCAACGCACGGCCCGCTGACGCGCACCGTTCTCGACGCGGCGATCCATCTCGACGCCGTCTGCGGTGTGCACCCTCTCGATCCCCAGTCGCTGCCGCATCCGGGCTACTCCTACGTGGAGAAGCTGCGTGAGGAGCTGCCGCGGCTGCGAATCGGCTTCTCTCCCGATCTCGGCCATGCGGTGGTGCAGTCGGACGTGGCCGACGTGGTCGCGGAGGCCGCACACGTCTTCGAACACCTCGGCCATGAGGTCGAGCTCGTCGTGGGAGGCCCTCCTGACACGGGGCGCGACTGGGGCCTCGTCAACGTCTTCGACACGGCGGCTCGCCTCTGCCATCTACTGCCCGAGCATGAAAGCGACTTCGGGCGCTCGTTTCTCTGGG
Organism: uncultured Myxococcaceae bacterium; assembly: GCA_964353695.1. Classification (GTDB taxonomy): domain Bacteria; phylum Myxococcota_A; class UBA9160; order UBA9160; family UBA9160; genus MYXO. The sequence continues at coordinate 984 of CAYGXT010000464.1, read as the reverse complement.
GTGTGAAACAAGGATGGCAGATGACGCCGGAGATCTGGCGAGAGGCGCAGGCGCGGCGCGAGGAGCTGAGCCGCTGGTGTGCGGAGGTCTTCTCGCGCTTTGACCTGCTGCTCACACCGACGACGTCCTACGATCCTCCCCCGGCCGGGGGACCCTTTCCGAAGGAGCTGGAAGGAAGGGCGCTGCCGGAGGCGAGCGTCGCGAGCTTCACCATCCCGTTCAATCTCTCCTGGCATCCTGCCGCCAGCGTACGCGCGGGCTTCTCGAAGGCCGGCCTTCCGGTGGGTCTGCAGATCGTGGCACCGCGGCATCGCGATGATCTCGTGCTGCAGGCGGCCCTGGCCTTCGAGAAGACGCGGCCCGCTCCGAACTGGCCGGCCCTATGAGCCCGGCCGCGGAGCCATGAGCCCGAGCGTGGAACGATGAGCCCGGCCCTGGAGCCCGCGAGCGGATTTCCGCGGCCGGGAATGAAGGCTCCCCCGTTCCGTCTCGCCGACGCGAAGGGCGGCGAGATCGCCCTCGACGATGGGGGAGCCAGCGACGCGCGCGCAACGCTCCTCTTCTTCTTCAAGCACGACTGCCCCACCTGCGACCTGAGCGTCCCGGTCCTGGAGCGACTGCGGCACGGGCTCGCAGCGAGCGGCCTGCGCGTGATCGCAATCTCGCAGAGCGAGGCTGCCGACACGGAGCAGCTTCGGGCGCGTACCGGGCTCGGCGCGACGATCGCGCTCGATACGGAGCTCGAGGTTTCGGCCGCCTACAACTTCGACGCCGTTCCCGCCGTGCTGCTGCTCGCGGCGGACGGCACGGTGGAGCAGGGCTTCGAAGGTTTCGCGCGCGCAGACTGGCTCGCGCTCGCGGCGCGTGCGGCAGCGCTCTGCGGCAGCCAGGCGCCGGCGCTCGAAGTGGCCGGCGCGCCGCTGCCGGAACTAAGGCCAGGCTGTGGCTCGCGCGTACACGATCCCGAGGTGAGCGAGCAGCTCT
>CAYGXT010000463.1:0-3012 GCA_964353695.1 uncultured Myxococcaceae bacterium | reverse complement strand
TCTTCTTCAATGGCCCGCGTGACGTCGGTCTCCTGATCGAAGCGACGATCTGCACAGTCCGCCGCCACATCGAGAGACAAATCGGCCGGCTTCCGACCCGGGGGGAGGCGATGGAGGCCATGTTCGAGCACGTCTTCGAGACCTGGCGCCCGAAGCAAGGGCGCGTGCCCAACGAGCATCGCGTCTTCGACCGCGACGGCGGGCGCTGCACGACGCCCGCCGCTGGTCCGCTACAGCGCGGAGCGGAGCCTCGATTGACGGTCCGCCCGGGGCCCACCCCGCAGCCGCGCAGTACCGCCCATCAGTGACCGGACGGGGCGGTCTGGAGGCTTTGCGGCACTTGGGACCGCCGGGGGAGGCCCGGTCGAGCTCCACCAGCCCCACCGGGTAAATATGTCATTCTATATTGAACTTATAAAGTGATATAATATCACATATTGACTCCCAATGGGTCATATGCTTTTATATCTATCTTGTGACTAACGAAACTAAATCGCATATGAAGGCCACCCGCCTCAATCGCCTGCCTGAAGAGCTTCGCAAAGAGCTGAAAGAGGCGCGTTTGAAGCGCGGCTGGAGCCAACTCGAGTTCGGGCGGCGCTCGGGGCTTCCGCAGGCCCATATCTCGGCCATCGAAACCGGGAAGACCGTCCCGCGCTTCGACACGCTGCTGGACTTGGTGCGCGTGCTCGAGCGTGACCTGGTGATGGTGCCGCGCGCCCTTGTGCCGGCCGTCCAGGCGTTGATCCGTGACTACCGCCGCGGGACAGGTGACCGCCGTGACGCCGAAGGCGAGCGGTCGCTCTACGCCGATGACGACACCGAAGAGCACAGAGGCCGGCGCGATGAGCCTTGATCCGGAGAAGATCAAAGCCCTTGCGGTGCGCTTGGAGGACCGGCGGATCGGCGTGATCAACCGACTCGCGGGCGATCGCCAGCTCTTCGCCTTCGAGCAGGAGTATATCGACGATCCCGCAAGGCCGACGCTGAGCCTCTCCTTCAAGGGGCAGAGGGGCGCGCTCGTGACGACGCCTCGCACTTACCCCGCCCGAGTGCCGCCCTTCTTCTCGAATCTTCTTCCCGAAGGGTATCTGCGGACGTATCTCGCAGCGCAGGCGCGCGTGAGGCCGGAGCGCGAATTCTTCCTCTTGGCCGCGCTCGGCGCCGATCTTCCGGGCGGGCTGACCGTCACCCCGCTCGCGGATGAGGGCGAGGGGTCTGACCATCCCGAGTCGCCGCTGCACGATCGCCGTGAGGGGCAACCGGGGGAGCCAGTCCTGCGATTCTCGCTCGCCGGCGTCCAGTTGAAATTCTCCGCGATCTTGCAGGCGGCAGGCGGGCTAACGATTCCGGCAGGCGGGATGGGGGGTGTGTGGATCGTCAAGCTTCCCTCTGCACAGTTCGCCGTCGTTCCGGAGAATGAGTTCGTCATGCTCGAGTTGGCTCGGGCGGTCGGCATCGCCGTGCCGCAAAATCGTCTGGTTCCCGTGGGAGAGATCAAGGGTCTGCCACAAGAAGCCGGCCGCCTGGCTGGGAAAGCGCTCGCCGTCAAGCGCTTTGACCGCGGACCCCAAGGCGAGCGCATACACATGGAAGACTTCGCGCAGGTCTTCGGCCTCTTCCCTGACGATAAGTACGCCCGCCGCAGCTACGCCAACATCGCCGCCGTGCTCTGGGCCGAGACAAACGAGGAATCCACCTACGAATTCGTACGCCGCCTTGTCTTCTCCGTGCTCATCGGCAACGGCGACATGCACCTCAAGAACTGGTCGCTGCTCTATCCGGATGGCCGGACGCCGGCACTGTCGCCCGCCTACGACTTCCTCTCGACGGTCCCCTACATCCCGGACGAGAAGCTCGGCCTCACCTTCGGCGATAGCCGCAGTCTTGCGGGGATTACGAAGGACCAGGTCCGGCGTTTTGCCGACACCGCGGGCCTGCCGGTCAGCCCGCTCTGGGAGATCGTGCGCGATACGGTTGAGCGAACGGTCGAGGCATGGAAGAGGCTAGACGCGCGCGACCTGTTGCCTGCTGATCTGGGTGCTCAAATCAGCCGCCAGATCGAGGAGGCCGCGCGCGGTACAGAGAAATGACACTCGACGACCGAACGTGCGCGGCCACGACGCGACCAAATGGAAGAGCGACCAGCACACCCGGCGGCCGTTGTCACGGTTCAGATATGTCGCCCTACATCGACCCCCGCACCAACCCGTCTCCGCCTTACCGTGGGCCTGAACGCCCTCTCGCCAGAGACGAGACGGAACTCCTTGCCTTGATTGCAGCCTGCAAGGAGGGGCGACTCTACGACGTCGAGACATGGATCGCGGACGACCGGCCGATGCAGCTGCAGCCAGCGCCCAACCGCAGAGCCAGTCGACTCACGACTCCGCTGAGAGTTGCCATCGCGACGGGCCATTTCGACCTCGTGCGCCTTCTCCTCTGCAACGGCTACCGCACCGAGCTCGAATCCTCGTCTCCCCTCAACGCCGTCCTAGAACTACGCCGGTGGGACATTCTTGATCTGCTCCTCAGCTGGGGCGCGGACCCAAGGCGAGCCGACGTCTGGCGCATCCTCGACACCTACCAGAGTGCCGTCTTCGACCGCTTCTGGGCAGCCGGCGTTGATCTCACGGCCGACGGTGCCATGGCGAGCGCCCTCGCGACCGCCACCCGGAACCGCCCCCTGTACGGCTTCGCTCGGGCGTATCGAGACCGCGATGCCCGCATCCGACGCGCCCTCGCCGTCGGTTTGGGTGCAGCCATCAGGGAGCGAAACGACAAGGCCGTCAGCCTCTGCCTGTGGGCCGGCGCCGACCCGCGCCGGCGCGTGGGTGATCTTGGCGAGGACCCAGCCGATGACAATGACGGCATGACGGCGCTCGAGCAGGCAATCGCGGCCGACACCCCGGGCTATCTCAGGAAGCTCGGATTCGATCCCGCGCGCGACAACACAGAACACCTCTATCCCCATGCCTACGGGATCAACGCCCTACGCGCACTCGCTGCGATCTG
>CAYGXT010000462.1:0-3014 GCA_964353695.1 uncultured Myxococcaceae bacterium | reverse complement strand
TGGACTTCACCATCGAGGTGGAGCGTGCGCTCCGCGTTCTCGACGGCGCGATCCTCGTGCTCTGCGGTGTGGCCGGCGTGCAGTCACAGTCGATGACCGTGGACCGGCAGATGCGGCGCTACAAAGTCCCGCGCCTGGCCTTCGTGAACAAGCTCGACCGCTCGGGTGCGAACCCGATCAAGGTGAGCGAGCAGCTGCGCGAGAAGCTGCGGCTGAATGCCGTCCTGATGCAGATCCCGATCGGTCTCGAGGCCGACCACCAGGGCGTGATCGATCTGGTGAAGATGAAGGCCATCTACTTCGACGGCGACAACGGCGAGCACATCCGCGAGGAGGAGATTCCCGCGTCGATGCTGGACGACGCCAACGCCGCCCGCGAGAACATGCTCGACGCCGTCTCCATGTTCTCCGACGAGCTGATGGAGGCGATCCTCGGAGGTCAGCCGACCGAGGAGATGATCAACGCTGCCGTCCGCAAGGGCGTGCTAGCGCTCGAGCTCTGCCCGGTCTTCATGGGCTCCGCCTACAAGAACCGCGGCGTGCAGCTGCTGCTCGACGCCGTGACGCAGTACCTCCCGTCGCCGCACGACATCGAGAACACGGGCGTGGACCTCTCGAACGACGAGGCTCCGATCGTCCTGCTAAGCGACCCGCAGAAGCCCCTCGTCGCGCTGGCCTTCAAGCTCGATGAGGGCCGCTACGGCCAGCTCACCTACCTGCGGGTCTACCAGGGCACGATCGGCAAGGGCACTTTCATCATCAACAGCCGCACCAAGCGCCGCCACAAGGTCGGCCGCCTCGTGCGTATGCACGCGGACGATATGGAAGACATTTCCGAGACCGATGCCGGCGACATCGTCGCGCTCTTCGGCATCGACTGCGCCTCGGGCGACACGTTCACGGACGAGTCGATCGAGGTCGCCATGAGCTCCATGCACGTGCCGGCGCCGGTGATCTCGCTCTCGATCAAGCCGAAGGACAACACCGGCCAGGAGGCCATGAGCAAGGCTCTCGGCCGCTTCACGCGCGAGGATCCGACCTTCCATGCCGGCGTGGACGAGGAGAGCAGCGAGACCGTGATCTCCGGCATGGGCGAGCTGCATCTCGATGTCTACGTCGAGCGCATGAGGCGCGAGTACAACGTCGACGTCGTGACCGGCGCGCCGCAGGTGGCGTACCGCGAGACCATCTCGCAGCGCGCCGATTTCATGTACACGCACAAGAAGCAGACCGGAGGCTCCGGCCAGTACGCAAAGGTGGGTGGCTACGTCGAGCCCATCACCGGGGGGGGCGCCGAGTTCGAGTTCGTGGACGAGGTGCGGGGCGGAGCGATTCCGACCGAGTACATCCCGTCCGTGGAGAAGGGCTTCAAGGCGGCCATCACGAAGGGACGGCTGATCGGCTTCCCCGTGATCGGCGTTCGTGCGGTCATCAATGACGGCCAGTCCCATGCGGTGGACTCCTCCGACATGGCCTTCCAGGTCGCGGCGCGAAGTGCCTTCCGCGAGGTCTACCCCCGCGCGAAGCCGATCGTGCTCGAGCCCGTGATGAAGGTCGCGATCGAGGGGCCGGTCGAATTTCAGGGGCAGTATCTGAAGACGATCCTGCAGCGCCGCGGCCTCGTGATCGGCACCACCGAGGAAGAGGGCTTCTGCCGCGTCGAGAGCGAGGTCCCGTTGGCCGAGATGTTCGGCTACGCCACCGACCTTCGCTCGGTGAGCCAGGGCAAGGCTGAGTTCACCATGGAGTTCTCGCGCTACGTCCCGGCGCCGGCCGAGGTGACGAAGGCGCTCCAGGAGAAATACGCGGGCAAGACCAAAGGCGACGAGGAGTAGCCGGCCGGCGAGGGAGTCTCATGTATCGCAAGTTTCTGAACGCGCGCAGCCCGCTCCGACTCCTCGAGAAGGGCCTCCACGGCGGGCTCGGTCGCGGCAACCTCGGCGTGGTGCTGGCGGGCCGAGGCGTCGGCAAGACCTCGTTCCTGGTAGGTGTGGCTCTCGACGAGCTGCTCCGCGGCGAGCACGTGCTGCACGTAACGCTCGACCAGACGGTCGCGCACGTGCGCGCCTTCTACGACACCGTCTTCGACGACCTGGCCTCCTCGACCCATCTGCAGGATCAGGCTGTGGCACGCACCGACGTCGATCGCCGGCGGAGCATCCGCTCCTACCCGGGGGCCCAATTCAGCTCGGGCAGGCTGCGCGAGGCCGTGAAGGTCGAGACCGAGGCCGGGAGCCGCCCCGCCATGGTCATCGTCGACGGCTTCGACCTGGCCGCCGCTGCCCCGGGCGAGCTGGCCGAGATCCGAGCGCTGGCCCAGGAGATCGAGGCTGAGATCTGGCTCTCCGCGGCGCTCGCGACCGAGCGAATCGCCAGCATCCCGGCCTCGCTGGGCGCGGTGAAGGAGATCGCCAGCGTCGTGCTGGCCCTCGAGCCGGGGGTCGAGTCCGTGGCGCTGCGTGCGCTCAAGGACCACGACAACCCCGACGTCTCGGCGCTGCACGTGGCCCTCGATCCGCGCTCGCTGCTCCTGATCCGGAGCTCGTAGCGGCCTCGGATCAGGCCCGCCCCAGCCGCTTTGCGATCATCTCGCGCAGCGCGCTGGCGTAGACCAGGCCTGTAGACTTGGCGGCGGGCTTCGCCGCGGGCCTCGCGGCCGAGGGCTTCGCCGCAGCCTTCGAGGCGCTTGCCTTCAGCGCCGGCTTCCGGGCCGGAGCCGCTGCCACGGGCTTCGCGGCGGCAGGCTTGCTCTTCGACGCCGCGGCGGGACCCTTCGGGCCCGCCTTCTTGACGTCCTTCGACGATTTTGACGATTTCGACAACTTCGACCCCATCTTCATTTTCCCCCTCCTCGCACGCGCCATGCGCTGCGTCCATCGAGTGCTCTCTTGTAGCATGGAGTTCATGAGTTCGAGTCCCGGAGCCCGGCCGCGTGGTGTCAAGATCGTGTGTACGCTCGGCCCCGCGAGCTCCGACGAAGCGTCGCTGGGCGCGCTGATCGAGGCGGACCTCGA
>CAYGXT010000461.1:0-3015 GCA_964353695.1 uncultured Myxococcaceae bacterium | reverse complement strand
CCAGACGATGTAGCGAGGCGGATGAGCGCGGAGCCGATCGAGACTCTCTCGCCGATGCTCGTCCGTCACCATCTCATGACCCACCACGAAGCGAATCGGGCTTCGGTGGTCCGTCAGGTAGTAATACGCTGCGTGGCTCGGAAGGAAGAGCAGATCACCTTCCGGGACTTCCTGGTCCAGAACCCATGCGACGAGCCTCGCCACCGACGGATCTCCGCGCGGGACATACGAGCCTGACGCCATCGCTTCGATTGCCGCGACCGTTTCTTGTCCCGATTGAACGAGAATGGTGCCCGAGTACTGGAAGAAGCCGCCGACCCAGCCGAACAGCAGCAGGCCCGCGAGCCGCCAGGAGGCGAGCGCCCGGACGGCCGGGATCCGCGCGAGGTCCAGGCTTCGATCGACTGCAACAGTCAGCAAGATTCCCGCACAGCCGCTCGCCTGAACCAGGTTGATGATCTCACTTCGACCCATGGCCGACCGGAAGGCGATGAGCCCGTAGACAGCGATCAGCGCGAGGGCGAGCCTGTCCGGGTCGGCGCGGAGCTCCCGGAGCAGTCTTCGCAGGTCGAGAGTCATGAAGCCGGGTCGAACGCGATCGACGCGCACGATCAGGAGCAACGAAACGACATACACCGCGACGGTCGCGTAGCCGAGGCGCAGAAGCAGGGTTTTTCCGGAGAGTGTCCCTGAAAGGGAGAGAGGCAAAGCGGAAACGATCGCCGGGAAGGGGAGCTTTCCGAAGCCTGCCATGACGAGGGTCGGGTACTCGACCATGTTCCGAAGGACAGCTCCGAGGGCGCCGCCAAGCTGCAGCCAGAGGAGCACCGCACCGAGGACCAGCGAGAGTCCTGCCAGGAATGCCAGTCGCGTGCGTGCGCGGCCAGAGATCGCCAACCCGATTCCGGCGCAAACAAGAAATGCGAGCCCGAACTCCTGACTATAGAAGAGCGCCACTCCCGCCATGGCTCCGGCGGCGAACATGGAAGCCGCACGTCCCGAGCGGATCGCGTACGAGAAGACGAGGAGCCCCATCAGACCCAGGCCGTACCGGCCGCGGATCGGAAGCGCGAGGCAGGGCACGAGTAGAGCCAGCGCCGGCCGGCGCAGATGCCACGCCGCCAGCGCCATGGCTGCAACCGCGCCGAGCGCCGAGATCAGCTCGAAATACAACGTAGCGGTTGCGACCGAGCGCCCCAGAAGATCCCAAGCCGTCTCGAGGCCGAGCGTCAGCAGCGGCCCGTACAGCGAGAAGTAGTCCACGCCCGGCCACGCACCGTTTCTCATGGCATCCGCCCACGCAAGATGCTGCCCGAGCTCCGAGAGGAAGCCCCAGTCGTCGCTCGCCAACGCGAGGTCCGGAACCCCGTGCATCACATTCCATGCGGAGAACCAGAGGCGCGGTCGGAGCAGCGCGGTCGCGAGGATGGCGACGGCCAGGAGCACTCGGAACGCAGTTCCGTGACTCGGATCCCTACGGTCTGCCGGGAGCTTCATGCTCGCAGTCGCTTGAGAGACGGAAGTCGTGGCTAGCCAGAGGCATGCGCCGGCTCCGGCGATGATCGCACCTTCGCGCAGCAAGGGCGGCAGCAGGAGGTAAGCGCCGAGCGTCGTTGCCGTGAGGGCTTCAATCTCGATCTGCGTACGCGGACCCGGGGAGTATCGGCTCAATCCCCAAGCGATCAGCCACGCCAGCAACACACCGGCGCCAACGCCGTAGGCGAGCCAGAACATCTCCTGCTGCATCGGATAGCCGGAGACGGTCGCAACGCTCACGATTCCGAGCAGGTTCGGTCGGGGAGAGAAATGAACGGGGAGGACGGCCGCCACCGCGAGCGTGATGACTGCGCTCAAGAGCGCTGCCGCCGGGATCGGATTCCATCCTTCTTGGGAGCGACCCTGGGGCGGGTTGCCGGACTCCGGGGCGAAGCTCATGGATCACGCTCCGGCGCGACGTTGCGGATCATGGCTACAACGGGTCGCGGTTCCCCGTCTTTGACCCTGCCGAAGGTACGCCTGTGATCTGGCCGTCCGCCAGCCGCGGCAGCTCGCCGTGGGCCGCATCCAGCCTCCGGCGTTACCCTGACGTCTGTTGGCGCCATGAGCAGCGCCAGGAGTAGACATGAACGCAGGATCTGAGGAGATCCGCCACGAGCGGATCAAGGCCGGCGATCTGAACTTCCACGTAGCAAGCTGCGGCGAGGGCGACCGGCTCGCGCTCTGCCTGCACGGCTTCCCGGAGAGCTGGTTCTCGTGGCGCTTCCAGCTCCCGCTGCTGGCGCGGCTCGGCTGGCGAGCCTGGGCGCCGGATCTGCGTGGCTACGGCGAGACGGACCGTCCGCCCCGGATGCAGGACTACTCGATCGAGCTCCTGATGCAGGACGTGGCGAACCTGATCGATGCCTCCGGGGCGCGCGAGACGATGCTTCTCGCCCACGACTGGGGCGCGGCCATTGCGTGGCTCTTCGCCATGCGGAAGCTGCGGCCCCTCTCGCGTCTCGTCATCCTGAACGTGCCGCATCCGGCGCCGATGGCGCGCGAGCTGCGAACGCTGCGCCAGCTCCGCCGGTCCTGGTACATCGCCTTCTTCCAGATCCCTTGGCTGCCGGATCGTCTGCTCGCCGCGCAGGGTGCGCGCGCGGTCGGTCAGGCGATCCTGCGCTCGAGCTGCGACCCGAGCAGATTCCCCGACGATGTTCTCGACGTCTATCGCCGCTGCGCTGCACAGCCAGGCGCCACGACGGCCATGCTGAACTACTACCGCGCGATCGTGCGCGGAGGTGGGGGCGGGCGGCAGAGCAAGCTGGGCTTCCCGGTGATCGAGACACCAACGCTGATGCTGTGGGGCGAGGAGGACGTGGCCCTCGCCAAGGAGACCACCTTCGGCACAGAGAAGTACGTGCGCGACCTCACGCTCCGCTACCTGCCGGGCGTCTCCCATTGGGTGCAGCAGGAGGCCCCCGAGAGCGTGAATGCGATGCTCGAAGCGTGGCTGGAGGGCCGCGCCGTGCCTGA
>CAYGXT010000460.1:0-3017 GCA_964353695.1 uncultured Myxococcaceae bacterium | reverse complement strand
GCCGCGTGATCCCGATCCGGGAGGGCACCGACTACCGCGAGTACACCACGCCGCACCGCCTCGACCAGCCCTACGTGCTCGAGCCAGGGCTCACGATCCATGCCATCACGCGCGAGCGCCTGACGCTGCCCACAGATCTGTGTGGCTTTCTCGAAGGCCGGAGCCAGTTCGCGCGCCTCGGGCTCATGATCCACGTCACCTCGGCCTTCGTGCAGCCGGGGGTCTCGAACTGCCAGGTGCTCGAGATGAGCAACGTCTCCGGCCACCCGCTCGAGATCCACGCCGGCGTCCGCCTATGTCAGCTCGTTTTGATGCGGACCGAGGGCCACGCGACCTACCGGGGACGTTTCGCGGAGCAAGAGCATCCGTAGCGAGCCCGTCTTGACCGACTCCCGTCCTCTTGGGCACACTCCGGATGTGGGGAACGGCCTTCGGCCGTCATGGGAGGACTCCAATGAACAGACTCATCTCGGCCCGCCGGGCATTCGTCGCCGGTCTGGCCCTCTCGATCTTGCTCTCGGGAACGGCCCGCGCCGAGGCCTCGGACTCCGAAGGCGTTGGCTACGGAATTGGCGCCGCGCTGTGCTCGATCGTGTATGGACCGGCCAAGATCGTCTACGCGCTGCTGGGCAGCGTCGTCGGCGGGGCCGCCTGGGCGGTGACGGGTGGAGACGCCAGCGCCTCGACGCCCATCTTCGAGTCGGCGCTCTACGGCGACTACGTCGTCACACCGGACGTCCTGCGGGGAGAGCGGCCCCTCGAGTTCGTCGGCCGCTCTCCCGATTCAGAAAGCGGGGATAAGGTGGCATCGCCGCCCTCCGACGGTTTCTGACGCACCGCGGCATAAAGCGCGGGAGTTGGCACACGGGGTCGCGGCGGGCGATGCTAGAGCCCGGGTGCCAATGGTCGACGCGGTCTCGATCGCCTCCTTGGGAGCGGCCTTCGTAGCCGGACTGCTGTCCGTGTTGTCTCCGTGCGTCCTGCCGCTGCTGCCGGCGTATCTCTCGCTGATCTCCGGCCTCTCCATCGAGGAGATGCAGGACGCCTCGCGACAGGAGGGGCTGCGGCGTCGTGTGATGCAGTCCTGCGTCGGCTTTTGCCTCGGCTTCTCGACGGTCTTCATCGTGCTCGGCGCTTCCGCGAGCATGCTCGGCTCCTGGCTACGAACCTGGCGTCTCGATCTCTTCGGCTACGAGATTGGAGTCGGACAGATCGCGGGCCTCGTCATCATCTTGATGGGCCTGCACATCGCGGGCTGGCTCCCGATCCGGATGCTCTACCGCGAGCGGCGCTGGCATCTCGAACTGCGGGGCTCGAGCCTTGTCGGCACCTACCTCGTCGGCGCGGCGTTCGCTTTCGGCTGGTCGCCCTGCGTGGGGCCGATTCTCGGCGGCATCCTGACCATCGCCGGAAGTCGCGAGACGATCGGGCAGGGCGTGGGCCTCTTGGCCGTGTACTCGGCGGGCCTGGCGGTGCCCTTCCTCCTCGCGGGCTACAGCATCGGCTTCTTCTTCCGATCCTTCCAAAGATTGAAACATCATTTCCATACACTCGAGGTCGCTTCGGGTACGCTCCTCGTAGCGGTGGGTTTTCTGGTCCTCACGGACCGGCTCACGAGCCTCAACAACTACTTCGCCTTCATGACCAGACTCGTGACGGCGGCCGAGAAGCACCTGCTCTATTAGCGGGGCCGGGACGGATGGGGGACGGGATGAGCGCCCGCGTGTGCGCTGCGCTGTGTGCAGTGCTCCTGGCCACGTGGCTCGGCTGCTCCGACCGGCGGCAGGGCGCGGCCGGGCCGTGCGCCTCCGTCGCCGACCGAACCCCTGCGCCCGATCTTCGTCTGAAGTCGCTCGACGGGCGTGAGTACTCGTTGGCGGAGCTGAAGGGCAAGACCGTGGTAGTGGACTTCTGGGCCACGTGGTGCCCGCCGTGCGAGTTCCAGGTCCCGGTACTGAACGCGATCTACGACGCGTGGCGCGAGCGCGGCGTGATGGTCTTCGGGGTGGCCGTGGACGCGGAGGGGCCCGACGTCGTCGCGCCCTACGCCGCACAGCATAAGATCCGCTATCCGGTGCTGCTGGGTGATGAGGCGCTCGCTCGCAGCTTCGGTGCCGTGGGCTTCCCAAGCTCGGTGCTGGTAGCGCCGGACGGCAGCATGAGTCGCGCGCACGCCGGTCTCGTCGAGCAGGACGAGCTCGATGCGAGGATCGCCTGCCTGCAGCCAGAGCCTGCGAAGTCGGGCCAGCCTGCCGCCAGTACGCCTTCGTCTTAGGAACCGGCCCGCGCGGCCGCCTCAAGGGCGCAGGGGATCGCGTCGAAACGGCGGTGGTGAGCGAAAGCAAGGCCCGCCCGGCGCTGGAGGCAAGCGACGGCCTCGATCCCGTCGTACGCGAGGCCCATCAGCGTTGCTTCGAAGCCGGCGCCGTCGTCTTCGACGAGGGAGACGCCGGGGGCTCCCTCTACCTCATCCGCTCCGGTGCGGTCGAGGTCACGCGGCGGGGCCCGGCCGGCGCGCGCTGCATGGCGCGGCTCGGGCCGGGCGAGCTCTTTGGGGAGCACGGTACGCTCGTGCCCGGCCCCCGGCGCAGCTGCGCCACCGTGACCCGCGCTGCCGAGTTGCTCGAGCTCGACGGGGCCGTCTTCGAGGAGATGTGTCTGGAGCGCGCCGATATCGCGCTGCGGGTCTCTCGCATGCTGGCCGAGCGCATGCAGGGGCTCGAGCAGCGGCTGGCGAACCTCGAGGGTGAGGACGGCCTGCACGCGATGGTGAGGGTCCTGCTCCGGCTCGCGCGTCCCTGTGCGGAAGGCGCCCGCATCGAGACCACGCTCCGCTCCCTTGCCGAAGAGTCCGGCCTCGTCCTGTTCGATGCGCATCGGGCCATCCAGAGCCTGGTGGATCGCCGGCTTCTGCGGCTGGTGGAAGACGTGCTGATCGTTCCGGATCTCGATGCCCTCTCGGGCAGCCTCGACGCCCCCGCCTGAGCCAGCGTTGACCCTGCGCAAACCTCTCTGTT
>CAYGXT010000459.1:0-3027 GCA_964353695.1 uncultured Myxococcaceae bacterium | reverse complement strand
CAGGGAGCGTTTCGCGGATCTGGGCCAGCTCGGCCTTGACGGCATTCGAGACGGCCACGGTGTTCTCGCCCGACTGTCGGCGGATCTGGAGCGAGACGCCGCGCTCGCCGTCGAGGCGCGCCACGGTGCGCTCCTCGGCCATGCCGTCCTCGACGGTCGCCACGTCGGCGAGGCGCACCAGACGACCCTCGCGCTCGGCCACCACCAGCGTCGCGAACTGCTCCGGGCTGGTGAGCTTGCCGCGGGTCTTGACCATGAACTCCTGGCGCTCGGTCTCGACCCTGCCCCCGGGCAGCTCCACGTGCTCGCGCCGCAGCGCACCGAGCACGTCGTCCACCGCCAACGCGTAACCCGTGAGGCGCACGGGGTCGATCCAGATGCGCACCTCGCGCATGCGACCGCCCACCAGCGTGACGGAGCCCACGCCCTTCACCCGTTCGAGCCGGGGCCTCAGCTTCTTGTCGGCGAGCTCCGTGAGCGAACGGATCGACTGCGGACCGGAAAGCAGCACCGTGAGGATCGGGCTCGAGTCGGGATCGACACGCGTGATTATCGACGCCTCGGCGTCGACGGGCAGGTTGCCACGCGCCGCACTCACCTTGTCGCGCACGTCCTGCGCCTTGCGGTGGACGTCCTGCTCGAGCGTGAACTCGACGAAGATCTGCGACAGCGAGTCGCTCGAAGCGCTGCGGAGCTTGCGCACGCCCTCGATGGAGTTGATGGCCTCCTCGAGCGGCTGGCTCACCGAGCGCTCGACGGTGTCGGGGGAGGCGCCCTCCAGGATGGTCGTGACCATGACCATCGGAAACTCGACGCGCGGAAACAGGTCGACGCCGAGGCGCGGGAGAGAGATCAGCCCCAGCACCACCAGGCCACCGATCAACATCACGGCGAAGACGGGGCGTCGGATCGAGACGTCTGCGATCTTCATGTTCGCGCCTCCGGCTGTGCAGCCTGTACCACGCGCACGCGCTGGCCGGCCGCGAGGGAGGAGAGGGCATCGCCCACGATCACCTCGTCGCCCGGCTTCACGCCCGAGACGATCTCTGCCGAAGTCTCGGAGACGAGGCCGATGCGCACCGGCACCGGCTCGGCGCGCCCATCGCGGACGACGAAGACGCGGCTCTCGCCGTCCTCGCTCCGCACGGCCTGGCGTGGCACGAGCACGACCTCGCTCGCCCGCTGTGGCGTGATCTCCACGTGGACGAAGACGCCGGACTTGAGCCGGTGCTCGGGGTTCGGCACGTCCATCTTGACGAGGTAGGTGCGCGTCACCGGATCGATGGCGTCGCTCACGCTGGAGACACGGGTCTCGATCGGGTCGGCGAGCCCCTGCACACGAAGCGTGGCCGTGTCTCCCAGCTGCACCAGGTGGAGCTGGCTCTCGGGAATCGCGACCTGCGCCTCGAGGAGCGAGGCCTCCTGCAGCACGAGCACGATGGTCTGGGGCGCCGTGCGGGCCGTAGTGCCCTCGTCGGCGAGCCGCGCCGCGACGGACGCGGTGTAGGGCGCGCGCACGAGGGTGCGCGCGAGGTTGAGACGCGCCAGCTCGACCAGCTGCGCGGCCTGCCGCTCGTGCGCCTTCGCCACCTCGAGGCCCGTGCGAACCTTCTCGATCTGTTGCTCCGCCAACACGTTCTTGCGGCGGAGCGTCTGTGCACGCTCGAGATCGGCCTCGACTTGCAGTCGTTCGGCTCGCGCCAGGTCGGCCCCTGCGCGCGCCTGGGCGAGCTGGGCCTCGTACGAGGACGGGTCGATCTGGAACAGGGCAGCGCCCTGCTCGACACGGTCGCCGACGTCCACGAAGACGCGCTCGATCTTGCCCTGCACCTCGGTGCCGATCTCGCTCTGACGGCGTGCGACGAGGCTTCCCGCCGCGGTGAGCCGGGGCTGAATCGTGCCGCGCGTAACCATCGCCGTCGCGACCTCCAGCGACGGATCCGCAGCCGCCACCGGAGCGGGCGCCTCCGGCTTGCGGGGCTCGCCACAGGCCAGCGCCAACCCAATGAGGACGGCCCCGCTCCACCACTTCCACTGCTGCTTCCTCATCGCTTTACCCCCAGCGCGCGGCGAAGCAGCCGGCGCACGTTCTCCAGACTTCGTCGGATGTCTTCCTCGCGGCCTCCCCGATCGATCCAGCGCACGAGGTGCCGGTAGAGCGTGCCGCCGATGAGGTCGGCGCAGGCCTCCGGATCTTCTTTCGGAATCTCGCGCGCCGTCATGGCGCGGCGCAGCCGGGCGACGATTGCGGCGTGGTGCTCGTCGCGCAGGCGCTGCGAATCATCGCCGAGCTGCGCAGTGCTCCAGTCGCGTCCCTCGGTCATGCGGACGTAGAGGGCGAAGAACGCGCGGTGCTCCAGTACGAACCCGACCATCACGTCCACGAAGCGGTCGAGGGCCTCGGCGAAGGGCGCCGACGCCGCCAGCGTGGCCACCAACGCGTCGTTGATCAGCTGGCTGCTGGCGGTGATCACCTCGCGGAAGAGCGCCTCCTTGCTCTCGAAGACGTTGTAGAGGTTGCCCGCCGAGTAGCCGGCGCGCGTGGCGATCTCGGCCATGGTGGCGCCCTCGAAGCCGCGCTCGGCGAAGACCTGCTCGGCCGTCTCGAGCAGGGCCTGCCGGCGCGCGCTGCGCGCTCGTTCGCGGGGGGGCGAGGCCGGGGTTGCCGTCATGCTCGCTCTCTCGGACCGGTGGAGGCCCGTCTTGAAGGGAAAGTCAGAAAAATGTACGCTTGATCAGTTTACTGAATCAAGATTCAGAGTTCAACTCTGGCGCGGCCCGCCCGGCTCCCGCACCCTTCGCAATCCGGAGCCGACATGCACTTCCGCACCGACGATCTGCGCATCGAGAGCCTCAAGCCCCTGATCCCGCCGGCGATCCTGATGGAGGAGCTGCCGCTGGACGATGCGGGCTCGGCCACGGTCGCCCGCAGCCGCGAGCAGGTGGCGGACATCCTCGCCGGGCGCGACGACGTGGTGCTGCTGGTCGTCGGCCCCTTCTCGATCCACGACCCCGCCGCCGGCCTCG
>CAYGXT010000458.1:0-3031 GCA_964353695.1 uncultured Myxococcaceae bacterium | reverse complement strand
CGAGGCGGAGCGTGTCGCGGGCGCCGAGGCCCGCGGGCTGGAGGCCGAGCGGGCTCCCCGCGGCGAGGAGCGCGTTCCAGAGCGCCACCACGTCGCCGTCCTCGAGGTAGAGCTCGAAGCCATCGGCGCCGGTGTAGCCGGTGCGCGAGACGAGGACGCTCTGCCCCGCGACCTTGCCCTGCTGGAAGCGGAAGCGCCGGAGTCCCGCGAGGGAGAGGTCGGTGAGCCGCTGGAGCACAGCTTCGGCCTGCGGGCCCTGCAGTGCGATCAGGCCGAAGCGCGCGCTCCGATCCTCGACGCGGACGCCGGCAGGGTCGCCCGCGTGCTCGCGGATCCAGGAAAAATCTTTCTCGATGTTGGAAGCGTTTACGCAGAAGAAGAGGCTGCTCTCGGTGAGGCGATAGACCGTGACGTCGTCCACTGTCCCGCCCTGGTCGTTGCAGAGACAGCCGTAGCGCACGGCTCCGACCGCGAGGGAGGACACAGGGCAGGTGACGAGGCGCTCGGCCGCCGCTACCGCGCCCGCGCCGGTGAGGAAGATCTCCCCCATGTGCGAGACGTCGAAGAGGCCCGCACGCTCGCGCACGGCCGCGTGCTCGGCGAGGATCGAGGTGTACTGCACCGGCATCAGGAATCCGCCGAACTCGACCATCCGGGCGCCGAGGGCGCGATGCGTCTGCGCGAGCGGCGTCTCCCGCAGCGACCTCACGCGGGCATCCGCTGCCGGTAGGCCTGAAGCGTGTTGTGCAGCAGCATGGTGATGGTGAGGGGACCGACGCCGCCGCGGGAGGGAGTGATCAACCCGGCCACGCCGAGGGCGGCTTCGAAGTCCACGTCGCCCACTTGTCGGCCGTCGATGAGGTTCACACCGACGTCGATGACTGCGGCGCCCGGCTTGATCCAGCCACCCTTCACGAGCAGTGGGCTGCCGGCTGCGGCGATCAGCACGTCGGCCTCGCGGCAGACCGCTGCGAGATCGCGCGTTCGCGAGTGGCACATGGTGACGGTTGCGTTGCGCTCTAGCAGAAGCAGCGAGATCGGCTTGCCGACCAGGATGCTGCGTCCGATCACCACGGCATTCGCTCCCTCGAGCGCGACGCGGTGGCGGCCGAGCACCTCGAGGATGCCGAGGGGCGTACACGGCCGCAGTCCGGGCAGCCCGGCCATGAGCCGCCCGGCGTTCTGGGTGTGCAGGCCGTCCACGTCTTTCTCGAGAGAGGTCGCCTCGGTGATGGCCGAGGTGCGGATCTGCTTCGGCAACGGGAGCTGCACCAGGATGCCGTCGATGCCGGGGTCGGCGTTGAGCCGTTTGATCGAAGCCAGCACATCGGCCTCGGTCGCGCTCGCCGGCAGATCCTCTTCGACGGAGTCCATGCCGATGCGCGCGCAGGCGCGACGCTTGCCCTTGATGTAGGAGGCGCTCGCCGGGTTATCGCCCACGAGAACGACGGCGAGGCGGGGCGCGCGGCGGCCTTCGGCGATCAGTGCGCTCACCTCGCTCGCAAGGCGCTCGCGCAGCTCAGTGGCCAGCGCCATGCCGTCGACGACGACGGTGTCGCGCTTCTCGACGATCATGGAGATGGGGGCCCCCGCGACAGCTCGCTGCTCGAGTATACCAACGGCGAAGCCGCCGTCGCGGCCTATGCAGCTTCCGTTTTCGTTGCCTTGCGCTTGCCACCCTTCTCGGAGGCGGGCTTTGAATCACCGCCCGAGCTGGGCTTCGGGGTGGCTTCCTTCGAGGTTGCCGCTTCGCTTCCGCTCGAGCTCTTGCTCTCACCAGCATTCGCAGTCTTGCCCTCGCCCGAGTCGGTCTTGCTCTCACCCGTGTCGGGCTTGCGCTTGCCGCTGGAGTAGAGGTCCGAGTACCAGCCGCCTCCCTTGAGCACGAAGGAGGTGGTCGAGATCAGGCGTTTCACGCGGGCCGCGCGGCAGCTCGGACATTTCTTCACGGGCTCGTCCGTGATTCGCTGATCGCGCTCGAACTCGTGGCCGCATTTTTCGCACTGATACTCGTAGGTGGGCATTGGTCTCCGGACCTTCTGGATCATGGATCCGATTCATCGACTCGCTGCCAGGGCTCGCAGCCGCCCCACGAGGCTGGCCGCATCTCCCTGAACTCGTACTCGCTTGCGTCGTCCCCGGGCGCCGGGATCGAGCCCGACGTCCTTCGGCCTGACCTCGAGGGCACTGGCCAGCGCGCGCACGCAGGCGGCGTTGGCCTCACCCTCGACCGGAGGCGCACAGACCCACACACGCAGCGCGTCGCCGTGCAGGCCTCCGACCTGCTCGCGGCGGGCGCGCGGCGTCACATGGATCCAGAATGCCACTCCGTCCGGGGCGGGCTGAACAGTGAGGTCCGCCCCGGCTGCCGTCAAGCCGGCGGTGCTGCGGGCGCGGCCTCCGCAGGCGCGGGACAGGTGGGGAGGGCTACCGGCTTCCAGGCCTGGGCAGGCTCGAGAGAGGCCTCTCCAGCCGGCTCGGTATCGGAGATCAGCCCGTTCAGTAGGCCGGCGTGGGTTTCAAGCGTGGTACGCAGGGCGGCAGCGACGCGGCCCCGCAGCAGGCGAAGTTCGCGGATCTGCTCCTGGAGCCTCGCGCCCCGGCGGTGGGCGGCGTCGAGGATCTTCTCGGCGCGCACCTCCGCCTCGCCGATCTTCATCTCGGCCTCGCGAATGGACGTCCGCTTCAGGTCCTCGGTCATGGCCTGGACCGTCATCAGGGTCTCGCGCAGCTGGCCCTCCTGGCCGGAGTAATCGGCGACGCGGGCCTCGAGATCTCGCAGCGTCTCGTGCAGGGTCTCGTTCTCGCGGACCAGAGATTCGTAGTCTTCGCCCACCATCCGGACGAAGCCGTCCACCTCGGCTGTATCGTAACCGCGGAGGCGGCGTGAGAAGCGGTGGCTCTGGAGGTCGAGAGGCGTTAGTCGCATGCGGGTCTCCTGCCGTTTCGTGGCGAGGCAGGAGATCGTCGTATGGACCCGAATTCTTGAGCCATTTCTGCGCTCAGCCTTTTCCGAGCTCGCGCGAGCGGG
>CAYGXT010000457.1:0-3031 GCA_964353695.1 uncultured Myxococcaceae bacterium | reverse complement strand
TCGGCCGCCTCGAGCAGCGACTCTTGCGGCGCGTCCTTGCGCCCGCCCGTACGCAGCACGACGTGGCTGCCAGGGCTGGCCTCGACGTGGAGGAAGAGGTCATTGCCGCGCGCGAGGCGGGTGCTGAGATGGTCGTTGCCTGCGGCGCTGCGGCCGACCCAGATCTCGAGGCCATCGCTGGTGCGGTAGCGACCGGGGCGCAGGCGTGCGGGCGTCTTGCCTCGCCGCGGCATGCGCTCTGTGCGCGGCACCTGCGGGCGTGGCCCCTCGCCTCGGAGAGGATGGCGAGCGATCAGTCGCGCCACCTCGGGGCGCCCCGCGAAGCGCGCGAGAGCCTCGGGTTCCGCCACGTCGCTGCTGGCAAGGGCATCGAAGACCTCACGCAACGCGGCCAATGCCGTGCGCTGCGTATCGAGCGATGCAGCCTGCGCCGCGGTGGCCTCTTCACGGCGCCGTGCGCGCTGGTAGCCCGAGAAGATCTTCTCGAGGTTGCGGGCCGGAGTGAGGTTGCTCTCGAGCGGAATCACGACCTCCTGCCCCGTCGCCCAATCACGAACCCGCGCCTCTTCGGCGCCGAGGCGTAACGTATGCAGCGCTCCCTTCAGCAGCTCACCGAGCCGCCGCAGATCTTCGGCAGGACCCGCCTTGGCGAGATCTCGTTGCAGCGCGGCCTCGCGCCGCAGCAGGCGCTGGCGCTCCCGCTCGAGAGCGCGGCCGATGCGGCGAGCCAGCTTTTCTAGCTTCTCGACGCGCTCGAGCGCTGCGTATTGGGATTCTACCGCCCGTAGAAATCCCTCGTCTGGCTCCCGTGCGAAGCGGTCCTCGTCGCCGGGCGGGGGCGGCGTCGCGGGCAGCGTCAGCACTGCGCCGGGCTCGAGGTCGCGACGCGTCTCGGCGAGAGGGCGGAGCGAGCCGAGAATCTCCCGGTTCGCACCGAGCAGGTAGATGTTGCTGCGCGGACCGAGTAGCTGGAGGACGAGGCTGTGGGCGTCCTCTCCCGATGCGAGCGCCAGCTCCAGCTGCCGCTCGCCGGCAGCCAGCGCAAATGAGCCGGTGCGAGCGCGCGCGATGTGCGCGCGCAGGAGCTGCGCGAAGGGAAGCGGAGCGGGCGGCGCGGGCCCGAAGCTCTCGGCCTCGCCGGCGCGGGCGTGGCGGGGATCGCAGGAGAGGACGAGGTGACAGCGCGCGCGAGTCCTTGTCGGCGCCGGCGGCTCCGTAAGCGTCAGCTCGAGCGTCACGGCGTCGCGCTGCACGATGCGATCGAGATGACCGCCGGCCAACTGTGCGTGCAGCAGCCTTGCTGCGCGCTCGAGCTCCGCCCGCGACAGCACGGCCGCTAGGCCTGACAGCGCGGGCAAAAGTGTGCGCTGCGCTGGCCGATCACGATGCGGCGGATGGCCGTTCCGCACGCATCGCAGGGCTCTCCCTTGCGCGCATAGACGCGACGCTCGTCCTGGTAGGCGCCGTCGCGACCATCGGGCGCGACATAGTCGCTGATGCTCGAGCCTCCCGTCTCAATCGAGCGGCGCAGAACCTGCTGCAAGGCAGCGGCAAGCGTCCCGCATTGCGGTCGCGTGAGCCGCCGCGCCGCGCGGGTCGGCCTCAGGCCCGCCAGGAAGAGCGCCTCGTCTGCGTAGATGTTCCCGACTCCAGCGATCACGGACTGATCCAGAAGCAGGCTCTTGATGGCTGCGCTTCGTTTGCGCGACGCGAAAAAAAGGTCAGCGCCACCGGCGCGCAGGGCGTCTATGCCGAGACGCTCGAGGCGCGGCGTCTTCTCCCCCGGTGCGAGCCACAGCACCTTCCCGAACTTGCGGACGTCGCGGAAGATCACGGCCGGGCCACCATCCTCGAAGCGGATGCGCAGGTGTGTGTGAGCGTCGGGCGCGAAGGCGCCCTGCGCTTCCGGTGCGAGCGCTGCGCGCCCCGCTGCCGAGAGGAGCCGCACGCTCGCGACGCCTTCCACGAAGAGCTGTCCGGTCATGCCGAGGTGCAGGACGAGGCGGCTCCCATCATCGAGCGGGGCGACCAGATACTTTCCGACACGTTCGAGGGCCTGCACCGTGCGCCCTACGAGCCGCTTGCGCAGGCGCTGCGGCGGCGTCAAGAAAAAATAGCTCGGCTTCGTGGTAAACACGCCCTCGATGCGGCGGCCGAGCAGCGCGGGCCCGATGCGCTCACGCGTGATTTCGACCTCCGGAAGCTCGGGCACGCGCGCTCAGCTCCGCCAAGGCTCCACGAGGATCTTCGCCTGATCCCCGGGGCTGCGCAGCCTCTCAAAGGCGCGCGGCACCTCGTCGAGAGGGATGCGATCGGTGATCAGCGGCGCAACGTCGATGCGGCCCTCGGCGATGGCGTTCAGCGTGCCGGCGAATTCGTGGGGCGCGTAGCCGAGCACGAACTGCAGCGAGAGCTCCTTGTTGATGGCGATCATCGGCCGAATGCGGTCGTCCTCCATGCACACGCCGGCAACCACGATGCGCGCGGCGCGCGGCGCATCCGTCATCAGCCGGTCGATCAGGCCAGGCACGCCCACGCATTCGAAGATCACGGCCGGGCGCAGCTTCGCCGCCTCGCGGAAGGCCTCGATGGCGGGTATCTCGGCGGGGTCGTTGACCACGTG
Source organism: uncultured Myxococcaceae bacterium (assembly GCA_964353695.1). Lineage (GTDB taxonomy): Bacteria > Myxococcota_A > UBA9160 > UBA9160 > UBA9160 > MYXO. The sequence goes on along the minus strand of CAYGXT010000457.1, from coordinate 408 downwards.
CGCGCCCAGGGTCGCGGCGAGGCGCCGCCGTGCAGGCGAGTAGTCGGAAGCGACGATCGGCTCGATGCCCTTCAGCTTGAGCGCCGCGATCACGGCCAGGCCCACGGGACCGCAGCCGATCACCAGCGGCACGTCGGCCTTCTGGATCTTCGCCATCTCGACGGCGTGCAGGCCCACGGCCATGGGCTCGGTAAGCGCCGCATGCTCGGTGGCCAGACCGTTCGGCACCGGCAGCAAGAAGCCGGCACTGAGCAGCATCCGCTCGCTGTAGCCGCCGGGCGCTTCGTTCGAGTAGCCGAGGGGCTCGATGCGCGGGGGGCGCAGCAGAATCGGCATCGAGACGGCGCGGTCGCCGGGCTTGAGGCGGCTCGTCGTGCCCGGGCCGAAGTCGAGGATTTCGACACAGAA
>CAYGXT010000456.1:0-3037 GCA_964353695.1 uncultured Myxococcaceae bacterium | reverse complement strand
TGAACGGCGTCGCGACGCCGTCGAGCTCCCAAAGGCGAACCACGAGGCCCGAGTTCGGATCCTCATGGGGCTTGAATGCCGTCACGACGACGTTCATCGCACTGACGGAGAGGAAGCTGTCCTTGGAGAGCTTGAAGGGTCGATTCGCCTGGTTTCGAGCCAGCGCCAGGGCGCGCAGCGGGTTCTGGTGGGCGAGACTCGACTTGAGCGCGGCCGAGCCGGAGTAGGCGCCGCTCTCCCCGCGCAGCGCAAAGCGATTCCGAAAGTACGTATCGGCGCCCTGGTTCGAAATCTGGCTGCCCGACGGATTGCCGACCGCCAACACGCTCACCTGGTTCGTCGGGAGATCGAACGTGGTCAAGCTGCTGTTTCCGACCCTCATGGCGAACGCATCCCAGTTCGACAGCGTGATCGCATAGCTCGGGGTCGTGAAGCTTGCGAAGTGGTTGAGCGTCATGAAGTCCGCTCGCGTGCCGGGGAGGAAATCTCCGCCCTGGGCCTGGGATCCTGGCCGCGCTATGGCGCCGATCTCTTCGAACCGGATGTCCGGGTTCGTGAGGTTCAGGTTGAAGCGATAGAGGCGCTCCGTCGTCTGGTTCTCGAGGATCTCGTTGTCGATCTCGATGCGGTCGACGGCGCCGAAGAGCGTGACGCGAACGCGCCGGTTCGGATTGGTGAGATCCATGCGGAGCGTCGCCGAAACGGGGCCGACGTTCTCGGCAACCGGCGCGCTGCCCGTGCCGACGTCGAAGTCGTCGAGCCCCGATCCGGCGGCCATCTCCTTCGATGCCGCCTTGTGAAAGGCGCTCGCGAGCTGGCCGCGACTGCCGAGATCGACGCGGTAGAGCACGCCGTCGATCCGGCTGCCACTGATGCTCGCCGCGGCAGGGAGCGCATTTGGAGTTCCCAGCACGTAGCGGTAGACGCGGTATCCCAGCGAGGGTACCCCCGACGCCAGGATGCGGAGCACGTTCTGGCCGCTCACGTTCAGGACCTGGCTCGGCACCTGTTGATTCGTCTCGAGATCCGTCACGACGTAGGGACCGGCGGTCGGAACGTTGAGATCGGCATAATCAGCCCGATCGAAGCCGAGGGCGTTCAGCACCACGAACCGGTCTTCGTTCGGTGTCTGGAAGAGCGAGGCCACCGTGTTGGCGGAGGCCGTCTCCGCGTTCGTGACGGCCGTATCGAAGCTCGTGGACCAGGCGAACTTGTTGTCGATCACGTACTGAATGCCGACGCCCGCCTCGCTCCAGCCGTGCTCGAAGTACTTCCAGAAGTCGGTGAAGGCCTGTTCGAGCGCCACTTGCTGGGGCGGCCAGAACGCCGGGGCGCTCCACGTCGCCAGGGCACCGAGCATCTCCGCGGTTCGCAGGCGCTCGATGGCACGTCGCAGCTTCGCCGTGCGCTCGGAAAGCGCGGCGGGCCAGAGATCCCAATCGTTGCCCCAGCCACCGCGCAGTGAGGGCAGCGAGCCGGCCTGAGGCTCGATGGACCTAAAATAGTCGGAGATGAGAGCGCTTCGGGCACGATCACCACCGGGATGCTCGAGGTTCCAAGTCTTCGCGAGAGTCTCGACGATCGATGTCTCTTCGGTCACGTCGTCCCAGCCGTGACCGAAGAGAGCAGTGGCGCCGAGCGAAGGGTAGCGCGATTTGTAAGTGTCGACGATCGACTGAAGCGCCGGCTGCGACTGGTTGTTGCGGATCTCCGCGTAGCCACCGAGCCCGGCGTTATCGACGTAGCGGTACCACTTCATCAGCAGCGTCTTGCCATCCGGACCCTGCCACCTGAAGTTCTCGGTCTGCTGACCGTCGGACGGCAAGTTGGTGGCGCATGCGCAGATCCCCTTCCAGCTGTACTTGACGCGGCTCCCGGCCCAGATGCTCGAGATTCCCCACGGAATCGTCTGGTTCTCCATCTCCTGGCCGGTCCGGAACGAGACGCCGAACTTCCGTTCCATGCGCCCCGGGTAGTAGCCGGCTCGGATCGCTGCCTCCGTGGGCAGAGCGCCGTAGAGCGTGACGAACGGGTTCAGGGGCACGTGGATGTGGCCGTCCAGCATGCTGAAGATGAGCTGCAGGAACTGGGCCGGCGTTCGGTTCTTTTCGTAGAGCCAGAGATACCACCAGCAGTCGGCGTTGTAGCGGGCCTGCTCGTCGGCAGGCGCAGCAGCCGTGGCCGCGATGCGGCCCAGGTAGTAGTCGAGCTCGGCGAGCATCGACGCGTCGTATGCGGCGGTGGTCGCGTTCCAGCCGTAGTCCGTGTGGTTGTCGTTCGCGAGGTAGAGGTTGTGGGCCGCGGCCGGGCCTCCGGCCAGAGCCAATCCGAGCCAAAGGGTCAGCGCCCACATGACGGCGAGCATCCGCAGCACAGCGTCTCCCAAGAGGCCGACCCGGGAGTATATCACCTCATTCCGGCAGGAAGCCGCTGGCTCTAGGACGGGCAGCGCGGGGTGTATCCCATCCGCCGTCGTGTGCTTGCTCATGCTCCGCACGTCGAAGAGGGCCTGCATCCGCTCGCGAGGACCCCGTACGTCTGGCCGACTTCCGCGCTCACGCCATGATCGACTGGTGGAACTGGGCGCCGACCGTCCGCAAGATCCACCACGCCGCCACGCGCGGCTGCGCAGGCAGTCCTCGCATGGTTCGCGCTGACGCCGTCGAGCGTTCGAGACGTGAAACATTTCCTGACCGCGATCGCGGCGGCTGCCGGCCTTTGAGCGTCTGAGCCGCCACCCGGCAGCGCGCGCCATCGCGACGGCGCACGCTCCGCCCTCCAGGGCCGACACCGTGAACACGGGTTCACGAAGCGGCGACACGAAGAGCGTGCTTCCATCTCGGAGCCACGGTCGGCAATAGCGTCACCCCCCGCTCGGTATTACTGTGCTGGGTAAGACAGAAGACAGGAGCGGACTCTCATGCGCATCACGAGCAAAGGTCAGGTCACGATCCCGATAGACGTGCGGGAGAAAGCGGGGCTTCTGCCGCACACCGAGGTGGAGTTCGAGCTGCGACGCGGCGTCGTCATCCTCCGC
>CAYGXT010000455.1:0-3037 GCA_964353695.1 uncultured Myxococcaceae bacterium | reverse complement strand
CGTCGGCGTGGAAATCGGCCAGGTGCTTTTCATCGTGGCGGTGTTGGCGATCTACAAGGCGTTGTCGAAGTTGGCCGCGGGCCGGATCGATCTAGCGCGTCTAGCTCCAATCCAGGCGTATGCAATTGGTAGCGTTGCCAGCTATTGGGTGCTTGAGCGGGCATCCGGATTCTGGCATTAGGCTGGCCGCCGACGCGGCGGCTCATCGCCTGACAGGACGCGCAGCGGCGCTCAGCGGTCCAGCGAAAGCCACAGCCGCAACAGATGCGCTTATGCACGTGAGCGCAGAGCGCCCGCTTGTATTTCCTACGCGCGCGTTTCCTTCGAGGAGATCACCGTAGCGGTCGAGGCTGGGACGTTGATCGAGATCGTGCCGCACCCAAACCCTGCAAAGTACCCGCGGCAGAAGGCCATGGTCGTGGAAGTCGGTGGCTACGCCTACTTGGTACCGTTCGTCGAAGAGGATGATCACTTCTTCCTTAAGACCATCATCCCCAGCCGCAGAGCCACACGCGACTTCATCGCGAAGGAGTCTGATGATGTCTAAGCTAGATCCCTATGAGCTGGCGGAGGCCACCACGAGCGAGGCGGTCAGCAGGGTTGTCACGACGTTCTTCTTGTTTCGGTTTAGGCCGCTCGAAAGACATGGTGGATCGACCTCCTGCACGGGGCTTTAGGACGCGTCAGCCTGCACGAGCGCCCCTGCGAGAGCCCCGGATCCTCTCAGCCCACCCAATCACCGAGGCGGTCCCAGCGCATGCGGTGGACCAGCAGATCCCACCACGTAAGCGGGCTGAGCATCTGCAGCCAGCTCCTATTCTCGGAGTCCCAGGACCAGTAGAGGAACATGGCCGGACCGCGCATCTCGCCCCGCGTGATCGTTCCCCACTCACGGCTGTCCCGGGAGTTGTCGCGGTTGTCGCCCATCATCAGATAACGGCCGGGCTCCACCGTGAAGGGGCGCAGGTCCAGACCCAGCGCACCAGGAATATCGAGAACGCCGTGTTTGATACCCCCCAGGTCCTCGACCGCCTCGTCGAGCCGGCGGCCGCTCTCGTCGATGAACTTCTCGGCGGTAGGCTTCGTCGGCACCACCTGGCCGTCGATGCTGAGCACGCCGCCTCGTACCTCGACGCTGTCACCGGGCATTCCGACGATGCGCTTGATGAAGGTATCGCGGGGAAGATCGGGCCTGCGGTCCGCTGGCACGATGCCGGAGCCGTTGCGCGCCACGTCGAAGACCACGACGTCTCCGCGCCTCGGGTCGCGCAGGGCCGGCAGGTGCAGGTCCGTAAACGGAATTCGGGCGCCGTAGGCGAGCTTGTTCACGAAGAGATGGTCCCCGATGAGCAGCGTGGGGAACATCGAGCTGGACGGGATCCTGAACGGCTCGATCACGCAGGCCCGGATCCCGAGTGCGAGCAGGACCGCCACCAGCAGCGTCCCGCCCTGGTCCCACGCGACGCGGAGCCAGCTCGGCGCCAGCGCCTGCTCCCGCTCGTCCTGCCTGCGACCCGCGCTTCCGCTCGGCTTCGCGCTCAACTATCCCCCAGCCGCAGCGCGGCCAGAAAGGCCTCCTGCGGGATCTCGACCGAGCCCACGCGTTTCATGCGCTTCTTCCCTTCCTTTTGCTTCTCGAGCAGCTTGCGTTTTCGCGTGATGTCTCCCCCGTAGCATTTGGCGGTCACGTTCTTGCGCAGGGCCTTCACGGTGGTACGCGCAACGATCTTCGAGCCAATGGCGGCCTGGATCGCGACGTCGAACATCTGGCGCGGAATGAACTCCTTGAGCTTCGACGCCAGCTCGTTTCCGCGTGTGTGCGCCCTGTCGCGGTGCACGATGAGCGAAAGCGCGTCCACCGGGTCGCCGTTCACGAGGATGTCGAGCTTCACGAGCTGGGCCGGACGGTAGCCCAGGAGCTCGTAATCAAAGGAGCCGTAGCCCTTCGTCGCCGATTTGAGGCGGTCGTGGAAGTCCACGACGACCTCGTTCAGCGGCAGCTCATAGCGCACCTGCACGCGCGCACCGTGCTGCGCCATGTCCCTCTGGACGCCGCGCCGGTCCTGACACAAAGCCAGCACGGCGCCCACGAACTCCGCCGGTACGTGGATCGTGGCAATGATCATCGGCTCCTCGATCCTCTCGATCTCCGTCGGAGACGGCAGTGCAGCGGGCGTCTCGATCTCGAGCGTCACACCGTCGGTCCTGAGTACCCGGTACCGAACGGTCGGCGCCGTCGTGATGAGGGAGAGAATGTATTCGCGTTCGAGCCGCTCCTGAATGATCTCGGCGTGAAGGAATCCCAGGAATCCGCAGCGAAAGCCGAAGCCCAGGGCGACGCTTGATTCCGGCTCGTAGGTGAACGATGCATCGTTGAGCTTGAGCTTCTCGAGGGCGGTCTTGAGGCCCTCGTAGTCCTCGGCATCCACTGGGTAGAGCCCCGAGAACACCATGGGCTTCACCTCGCGGAAGCCCGGCAGGGCCGTGGTCGCCTGTCGCGCGGTCTCGGTGATGGTGTCGCCGATCTTGATGTCGACCAGCGATTTCACGCCGGCGATCACGATGCCGACCTCGCCCATGCCCAGGGATTCGATCTTCCGCGGATGGGGATCGATCACATCGAGCTCGGTAATTTCGTGGTCCTGCTTCGTGGCCATGAATCGGATGCGCATGCCCGTACGAAGCTCGCCGTCCTTCACGCGAACGAGCGCCGCCACTCCGACGTAGGGGTCGAACCAGGCGTCGAAGACGAGCGCCCGCAGGGGGCCCTCGGCCTTGCCTTCGGGGGACGGCACCCGCTCCACGATCCGTTCGAGAAGCTCGAGGACGTTCGTGCCCTCCTTGGCGGAGATCGGGAGCACGTCCTCGGCCGGTAGTCCGATCACGTCCTCCACTTCCTGCGCGACGCCCTCGGGGTCGGCGGAGGGGAGGTCAATCTTGTTGCAGACCGGCAGGATCTCGAGCCCGGCGTCGACGGCCAGGTAGGCGTTGGCGAGGGTCTGCGCCTCGATGCCCTGGGATGCATCCACCACCAGCA
>CAYGXT010000454.1:0-3038 GCA_964353695.1 uncultured Myxococcaceae bacterium | reverse complement strand
CGCCGTCGGGCGCCGCAGCCCCTTCTCCAGCGTCAACTTCGTGACGTGCCACGATGGCTTCACGCTGACGGACCTCGTCTCGTACGAGCGCAAGCACAACGAGCAGAACGGCGAAGAGAACCGCGACGGCAGCGCGGACAACGCAAGCAGCAATTGGGGAGTGGAAGGCCCGACCCAGGCGGCGGACGTTCTCGCGCTGCGGGAGCGGATGAAGCGCAACCTGATCGCGACGCTGCTCTTCTCCCAGGGCGTTCCGATGCTCTCCCACGGCGACGAGCTCGGCCGCACACAGCAGGGAAACAACAACGCCTACTGCCAGGATGGGCCGCTTGCCTGGGTACACTGGGAGCTCGACGACGACGGGCGCCGGTTGCTCGAGTTCGTGCGCGCGGCAGTCAGGATCCGGCGCGAGAATTCGGCGCTGCGGCGGAGCTTTTTTTTCGACGGTCACGAGGCGGCGCCGGGCCAGCCCAAGGACGTGACCTGGCTCCGCCCCGACGGCGTAGAGATGTCCTCAATCGACTGGCAGGAGGCCGACCATCACGCGCTCGGCATGTGGATCCACGGCGGAGCGCGGCACGACCTCGACGAGCAGGGCCAGCCGGTGCTGGGATCGACACTGTTGCTGGTGCTGAACGCCGACGAGCGCAACTCTTCCTTTGTCTTACCGCAGGTCGACGAGCCCGGAAGCTGGCGCGAGCTTGTGAATACCGGACAGCGTGGCCTGTATCCGCCCCATTGCGACGTCCTGCGTGTCAGCGGGCGCTCGCTCGTCCTGCTCGTCCACGAGGCGGGCCGCCGAAGCGAGGATTTGGCATGACGCCGGCGCGGGAGCGGCTGCGGGAGCTGGCCGACCGGCTCGGGATCCTCCCTTCGTACTGGGATATCAAGGGCAGCGCCCACCCCACGACCGATGCCAGCTGCGAAGCGTTGGCGGCGGCCATGGGCTTCGATGCTTCCGACGAGGCGGCCGCCATTCGAAGCCTCGAGCGCTTCGAGCGCGAGGCGCGCGCCAGTCTGGTGGATCCCGTCTACGTATGGCGGCAGTGGGAGGCCGGAGCTCCGGCGCTGCACGTGCGGGCTCCCGCCTGCAGCTTCGACTACGAGCTCATGCTGCGGCAGGAGGACGGGAGGAAGGAGCGGGTGCAGGGCCGGATCGACGCCGGCGGCGAAGGGCGCGAGCTGGAGCTCGCCCTGCCCTTCAAGCCCGCTCCCGGATATCACGCGGTGGAGCTCGTCGTATCGACACCCTATGGTGTCAATAGGGCCACGCAATCGCTCGTCCTCGCACCGCGCACCTGCCTCACGGCACAGGAGCTGCTGGGAGAGCGCCCGCGCTTTGGCCTTTCGGCCAACCTCTACAGCGTGCGCAGCGGGCGCAACGACGGAGTCGGAGACTTCGGCGATCTGTCGCGCCTGCTTTGCTGGGCGGGCAGCAGTGGCGCCGACTTCGTCGGCATCAACCCGCTCCACGCGCTCCGCAACCGGGACCTCGGCGTGAGCCCCTACAGCCCCACGAGCCGTCTCTACCGCAACCTCCTGTATCTCGATCTCGAAGCTGTACCCGAGTGCTCGGAGGCGCAAGAGGCGCGTGCGCTGCTCGGCTCCCGGGAGGCCACCCGGCAGCGTGCGGCGCTGCGCGGAGGCGAAAGCATCGCATACGCGCGCGTGTTCGCCTGGAAGCGCCGTGCGCTCGAAGTCCTTCATCGGGCTTTCGCGCAGGCGCACGGGCGCGGCGACACGGAGCGTGGGCGCGCCTTCGCCGCCTATCGCACAAGAGAGGGGCAGGCCCTGCTCGACTTCGCGACCTTCTGCGCACTCGAGGAGCACTTCGACGCCGGCGATGGACACGTGCCGTGGCCCGCGTGGCCCGCAGCACTCCGTGATCCGCGTTCGGCCGAGGTGGCCCGCTTCCGCGATACGCACGCCAACACGGTCGAGCTTCACGCCTGGATCCAGTTCGAGATCGACCGCCAGCTCGGACTCGCGGCGCGGACGGCAGACGAGGCCGGCCTTGCGCTCGGCGTCTACCAGGATCTTGCCATCGGACTCGCTCCCGACGGGGCGGATCTCTGGGCCTTCCCCGGCCTGTTCGCCCGCGGCGCGAGCATCGGCGCACCACCCGACGACTACGCACCCCAGGGTCAGGATTGGGGGCTGCCGCCTCTGGATCCCGTTCGCCTGCGTGCGGACGGCTACCGCTACTGGGTGCGGCTGCTGCGCTCGGGCTTCGCCCACACCGGCGCGCTGCGCATCGACCATGTGATGGGGCTCTTCCGTCTGTTCTGGATCCCGACCGGCCGGCCGAGCGAGGCCGGCGCCTATGTGCGGTATCCGGCCGATGACCTGCTTGGCATCCTGGCCCTCGAGAGCCGGCGGCAGGGCACGCTGGTGGTGGGCGAGGATCTCGGAACCGTGCCGGACGAGGTGCCCCGCGCCCTCGAATCGTGGGGGATCCTCTCGTCGCGCGTGCTGCTCTTCGAGCGCGATGCCGGCGGCGCGTTCCGACCGTCGGCGAGCTACCTCAAGCGAGCCATGGTCACTGCGAACACGCACGATCTGCCGCCGTTGGCCGCCTTCTGCGATGGCAGCGACCTCACGCTTCGTCGCCAGCTCGGGCTGCTCGCCGACGACGATGCCCTCGCCGTTGCGCGTGCCGACCGCCACGCGGACCTCGCAGCCCTCGAGGACCTGCTGCGGGCCGAAGGTATGCTCGCGCAGGGCGTCGGCGAGCCCTCCCTCGCTGAGCTGCGCGCTGCCGTGAACGCCTTCCTCTGTCGCACGCCTGCGGCCCTCGTCGCGCTCTCCCTCGACGACCTGGCCGGCGAACGCGAGCCCGTGAACATACCGGGCGTGCCGCTGGAGAGGTTCCCAAGCTGGTCGCGCCGCATGCAGCGCCCGCTGGAACAGATCGAGGCCGACCTCGAAATCGCCGCCGAGCTCGCCGCGGCGGCGCGCGCGCGCCCGCGCTAGGGTGCGAACTCGCGGGGCGCCACCCAGCGCCCTGCAGCCGGAGGCTCCCACGTCGCGTCCTTCGT
>CAYGXT010000453.1:0-3046 GCA_964353695.1 uncultured Myxococcaceae bacterium | reverse complement strand
TGCCAGGGCACGATGTTGGAGTGGTGCTCCATCGCGGTCACGAGCACCTCGTCGCCGGCGCCAACATGCCCGCGCCCGTAGCTCGAAGCCACGAGGTTGATGGCCTCGGTGGTGCCGCGCACGAAGACGATCTCTTGCGTCTCGGCGGCGTTCAGGAAGGCCCTCACCTTCTCGCGCGCACCCTCGTAGGCGGCCGTCGCAAGCTCCGAGAGCAGATGCACGCCACGGTGGATGTTGGCGTTCTCCTCGGCGTAGTAGCGGGAGACGGCGTCGATCACCGAGCGCGGCTTCTGAGTCGTCGCGGCGTTGTCGAGATAAACAAGGGGGTGGCCCCGCACCTTCCGGTGCAGGATCGGAAAGTCCTCGCGCAGGCGCTTCACGTCGAGGGGCGCCGTGGCCGCACTCCGGGCCTCGCCCGCTGCACCGCTCACGCTGCCTCCGGCTGCTTGCGCGAGAGGCGCGCTAGCAGCAGCTCGTCGATCCGCTCGCGCAATGCCCCGATGCCGATCCGCGCGGTGATCTCGGCCGAGAAGCCGCGCATCAGGAGAGCGCGCGCAGAGGCGAGATCGATCCCGCGAGCACGCAGGAAGAAGAGCGCGTCCTCGTCGAGTTGGCCGATCGAGGAGCCATGCGTGCAGCGCACGTCGTCGGCGAAGATCTCGAGCTGAGGCTTCGAGTCGATCTCGGCGTCGGCCGAGAGCAGCAGGTTTCGATTCGTCTGCTGTGCCGAGGTCTTCTGCGCGTCGGGGCGCACGATCACCTTGCCGCTGAACACGCCGTGGGCGTGCTCGTCCAGCACGCCCTTGTAGTACTCACGGCTCGTCCCCTGGGGTCGCGCGTGGTCGATCGTGGTGTGGTTGTCGACGTGCTGTCGGCCCGAAGCCACGTAGAAGCCGTTCAGCTCGCAGTCGGCGCCCGGCCCGTCGAGGACGGCCAGCACGTCGTTGCGCGTGAGCCTGCCGCCGAGGGAGATCCCATGAGCCTTGTAGCGACTGTCGCGCGCTTGCTGAACCCGCACCGTGGCGAGATGCACGGCATCCTCGTGCTCGCGTTGCAGGCTCACATGCTCGACGCTGGCGCCCTCGGCGAGCTCGATCTCGCAGACGGCATTCGTGAAGGCGCTGCCCGCCCCGACGGAGACGAAGTCTTCGATCACCGTGGCGCTGCTGCCGCGCCCGGCCACGATCAGCGTGCGCGGATGCGAGATCGTGGGCCGCGCTCCCGGCACCGAGAGGTAGACCACGTGGATCGGCGTCTCGATCGTTACGCCGGCCGGCACGTGCAGCAGGACGCCGTCCGTGAAGAAGGCCGTGTTGAGGGCGACGAGGGCGTCTCCGTCCGGCCGCGCCAGGCGCCCTAGATGCTGCTCGAGAGGGCTGAGCGGGCTCGGCAGCACGGCTGCGAGGTTCCCGAGCTGGATCCCGCCCGAGAGAGCGCGCGGCGCGGAGATCTCCGGCGCGAAGTGTCCATTCACGAATACGAAGACGCTGCACGCAAAAACCGGAAAGGAGAGCAGCTCGAGGTCCGCACGTCCGATTCCGGCGCTCTTCGGCGTGCCAAGCTCGAAGGGCGTGCGGGCGATCGGGGCGAGGTTCGTGTAGCGCCAGTCTTCCTGTGCCGTCGTCGGAAAGCCGGCCTCGGCAAAGTGCTGGATGGCCTGCTTGCGCAGCGCCTGCAGCCACATCGGATCCGCGGCTCCTTCTCGTCCCTGGAAGTCGCCGAAGCTCGAGAGATAGTGCTTGCTCGCAGCCTCGGTCACGGCGCCTTCGCCTCGTCTTCGACCCAGGCGTAGCCGTGCTCCTCGAGCTCGAGCGCCAGCTCCTTGCCACCAGAGCGTACGATACGGCCACCGGCCAGCACGTGCACGTAGTCGGGTACGATGTACTCGAGCAGCCGCTGGTAGTGCGTGATGACGATCATCGAGCGCTCCGGGCTCCGAAGCGAGTTGACGCCCTCGGATACGATCTTGAGCGCATCGATGTCGAGGCCCGAGTCGGTCTCGTCGAGGATCGCGAGGCGCGGCTCGAGGATGGCCATCTGCAGCACCTCGTTGCGCTTCTTCTCGCCGCCGGAGAAGCCCTCGTTGATGGCGCGGCTCATCATCTTCTCGTCCATCTCGACGAGCTTCATCCGCTGGCGAGCAAGCGCGAGGAAGTCCATCGCGTCGAACTCTTCCAGCCCGCGATGCTTGCGCACGGCATTCAGCGCCGTCTTCAGGAAGTACATGTTGGTGACGCCGGGGATCTCGACCGGATATTGGAAGGCGAGGAAGATGCCCTCCCGCGCTCGCTCCTCCGGAGCCATCTCCACCAGGTTGCGGCCGTCGTAGAGCACCTTGCCGGACGTGACTTCGACGGATGGGCGGCCCGCGAGCACGTTCGCGAGCGTGCTCTTGCCCGAGCCGTTCGGGCCCATCACCGCGTGCACCTCGCCGGCGCGCACCGTGAGGCTGAGCCCCCGCAGGATCTCGTTGCCGGCCGCCGTCGCATGGAGGTCCTCGATCTGCAGCAGAACGTCCGAACTCAACCCACGCTCCCTTCCAGGCTCACGCCGAGAAGCTTCTGAGCCTCCACGGCGAACTCCATGGGCAGCTCCTTCAGCACCTGCTTGCAGAAGCCGTTCACGATCATCGACACCGCATCCTCGGCCGAGATGCCGCGCTGCTGGCAGTAAAAGAGCTGGTCGTCGCCGATCTTCGAGGTCGTGGCCTCGTGCTCCACCGTCGCGGTCGGGTTCAGCACCTCGAGGTAGGGGAAGGTGTGCGCGCCGCACTTATCCCCGATCAGCAGCGAGTCGCATTGTGAATGGTTGCGTGCGCCGTCTGCACCTTTTTGGATGCGGACCTGCCCGCGGTAGGCGTTCTGGCCGTGCCCGGTCGAGATGCCCTTCGAGACGATCGTGCTCCGGGTGTTCTTCCCGATGTGGATCATCTTGGTGCCGGTGTCGGCCTGCTGGTAGTTGGCCGTGAGCGCCACCGAGTAGAACTCGCCCACGGAGTCGTCGCCAACGAGGACACGCCGTGCGATGCCCGCAACCTGTACGGCTT
>CAYGXT010000452.1:0-3053 GCA_964353695.1 uncultured Myxococcaceae bacterium | reverse complement strand
GCTCGGCGCACTCCCAGATGGGAAGGGCTTCACCCGCCATGCGGCGCGCGAGCTCGAGTGCCGCCAGCCAGCGCCCCTGCTGCGCCGCGGGGAGAGGCACGCTCACGCGGACCCGCTCGGCAGGCTCGGCAGTATCGGTCTCCCGCTCTGGCGCATCCGGGAATGCCGCATGCAGCAGTGCCTCTGTCGCGCAGACCGTGCGCCCGCGCAGCGCCTCGGCGAAGGTTTCGTCCGTCTCCGGCGACGCATGGGCGACGGCACGGCGTGCCACCGACCACGAGATCTCAGACGACAGCACCGCGGCCCGTAGCTGCGGGAGCTCCGCCAGCGCCTCCCACACCCGGGCCCACTCGCGGAGCGCCTGGGCGGTCAGGCCCAGCCGCTCGCGGGCGTAGTCGCCGAGGGATCGGAAGGCGAGCGTCTCATAGGCACGGCGCTTCAAGAGCCGCAGCGACAGCAGGCCCAGCACGGGGCGCAGCGCCGCGCGCTCAGCGACGAGGGACTGCATGCGCCCATCGGCATCGCGGCCACGCAGGTAGGCAAGCGCCGCCGGGGAGGGCGGCGAGGACGGACGCTTCGTGTGCTCAGGGAAGGGAGGCGGGGGCGCCTCCAGCTCACGGGCGGATTGCTCGCAAGCAGCCGAGGGGGAGCCGTACGACATGTGCGAACCCATCGGGACCGACGGGATGACAAATCAGAGAGTATGGGAACAAACGACGAATGTCAAGGACCCGTTCGAGGGTGAACGGTCTGGTTAATCCCGCTGTGAAGCGAAGCTTTCAAGAAAGATTCCGCGAGCGGCCGCGCTCGCATCCGCCCGCGAGCAGCCCATGCCCCGCCGCGTGAGAGAGGTCGCAGCTCGCCTCCCACGCGTTGCCCCTTGCACGCCCGCGCCGCGTGCACCTCGCTCGGCCACGACGCCGTGAAGCGATGTCCTCGAACGCCAGCCGTACGCACGCAGGACTGCGCGAGCGGCGGCGTGGCGGCCGGTACGTTCCTCGCACCGGTCCGCGGGCATGCCCCTCGAGGCGTCGCTCCCATCCCGCTGCGCAGGCACTCCCACATCTACGCGGGCCCCGTCCTACGCGAGACGCAGGCCCGAGGAGACCCGAGGTCCCCGTGCGCCAGTGCTGCTCTCGCGTAAACAGAGCGCCCCGTCACCACACGATCCGCCGTCCCAACAATCGCCGGCGAACCGCGCAAGTCGCACTTTCCCTCAGTAACGGATGCCAACAGGGGCGGGGGCAGGCCTTGAACGGACGGCCTTCTACGTCGGCTTCTGTCCCACGCAGTGCCAGTTGAGCGTCAGCAGTCGCTCCTCCTCGGCCTGGATGTAGGACTGGCTGTTCTCGTTCATGCGCTGCATCAGCGCGTTGGTCTTCTTCGGGATCACTTGCAGCTTCGCCAGGAACTTGAACGCCGCCTCGTACTTGTCGAACAGGGCGACCTCTTTCTTGATCACCTCCACTGCCGGCCGCCCCGCCGACGACACCAACTCGAAGCCGGCGGCGCGGTAGGCATCTTCCCAGTACCGGTAGTACCAGAACCCTCCGAACACCGTCAGCTCACGGGTGTGCTGTATCAGGGTCCGCTGGTGCTCGTCGTCGCGGTCGTACGCGTCGAGCGCCGCTACGTCATTGATGACAAACCTGCCGCCCGGCTTCAGGACCCGGAACACCTCGGAGAACGTGAAATCGTGGTCGCTCACGTACGTCATCGGCTGGATCGCGTACACCGCGTCGAAAGATGCGTCGTCGAACTCGAGGGCCTTGTTGAAGTCGCCGACCGCGAAGTTGTCCCTCGGCAGGTTCGGGTTCTTCCAGGCCTTCTCGATCTGTGACAGATCCAGGTTGATGCCGTAGGGGGTCGCCCCGGTCAACTCCGCCATGTGCTCGGCGATCGCGCCGCATCCGCAGCCCAGGTCGAGCACCTTGTGACCCGGACGCAGCTGCAGGTCCTTCGCGACCATTCGCTCGAACAGAATCTGGTTCTGCAGCACCGACTGCTCTGGGTCGATCGTCGGCGGCATGTACATCTTCTCCACCGAGCCGAGCGTGCACAACAAGTGGATCACCTTGTACAGCTCGGCCAGCTCGTTGCTGCTCCCCTGGGGATACCCGCGCAGCGGCACGCCCCGGTCGTAGTCGGCCTTGGTGTTCTCCGGCGAGTCGACGAACAGCTCGCCGTAGGACCGCATGTACGCGCTGTAGTCCTCGTCGCTGATGGTCAGTAGGGCCCACAGCGCACCCAGCCGATCCAACAAGCTCGTCGGTTTGTGCAGCACGTCCCCCCCTGTGATTCGGACCGAAGCAATCGCACCGCCCGGCCCCAAGGGTAGACCAAATTCAGTGGGTCTAGCTCGCAGGTGCCTCGTCGCCGTTTGCGGCGGCGAGGTGGGCCGTGAGGATCTTGGCGATGTCACCGAGGGCGTACCGATCAATGTCGCCTCCGAACGCCGTGGCCACCCGCCAGCACGCGCTGCCCGGCAGGGGCGCCGACGCGACGGCCCACTTCGACCGGCTCCTCAACCCCAAGGAGGAATTGAATGACCAGAGGGCGTGACCCCAGCCAGTGGATGCCGCTACACGAGCGGGTAGGCACAATCGGGTTCAAAAAAAAGGCCCGGGCCGAAAGGCCCGGGCTCCCAGAGTTCTACTTGGTGGCGGGGGCAGGATTTGAACCTGCAACCTTTGGGTTATGAGCCCAACGAGCTACCTGACTGCTCCACCCCGCGACGACTTGGTGTGGAGGGGGCGACTCTACCGCCATTGGAGGGAGGTTCTCCTCCCGGGGATTGTCAGATTGATCATTAACGGACGTGACCGGACATTTGTACTTTGGGCCGACAGAGCGCAGAGTGGCCGCTTGTCTTTCCTACGCGTGCCGCGCCGTCTCCCTAGCGCATGTCTTGCCGGCTCTGTAGCACAGGCGTCGCAGAGCCCGACGCGGAGAGGTCGAGATAGTCGTCGTGCCAGAGCAGCACGTCGGCGCCGGGGGTGTTGTCGAACCGGCCGACGGCCACGGCTTGATGCAGCGCAACATCCGAGATGCGG
>CAYGXT010000451.1:0-3058 GCA_964353695.1 uncultured Myxococcaceae bacterium | reverse complement strand
AGCCTCGCGAGCTCGGTGAGCATGCCGGAGGCGCTCGAGGAGAACCTCGCCTAGTACGCCCCGAGCGGCTTCTCGTCGTCGGGCGCGGCCTCGGGAGCCGAAGCGGGCATCTCTGGATCGCAGCGCTGCGTAGGAGTGGCGTTGCTCCCCGTGCCGTAGGCGCCGGGGCGGACCTCCAGGACCGTCCGGCAGCGGACGGCCGGGCCCGATGTCGAGGGCGGCGCAGCGGGGGGAGGTGCGGGGCTCGCGCAGGCGAGAGCTCCCGCCGAAGCGAGAAGAGCGGGTAGGGCACGGCGCACGAGGACTTGCGGCATGGCGTCGATGGTAGCCGTCGACCGCTGCCGGAGCGCACCTTTCCCGCCCCCCACGGCTGTGTTATCCCTCCGTTTCCAATCGAGCCGCCAGGCTCTTCATTAAACCCCTCAGCTCCCGTGCTCCCCAGCCGGACCCGTCGGCAGGGCGAGACGTCGGAAGCTCCGGCGCCGAGGCGCCTGACCAGGAGGAGGACCATTGCGGGAGTACGAGACGACGTTCATCGTCCAGCCCGAGATCTCGGACGAGGGCCGCGAGGCTCTCAACCAGAAGCTCGACGCGGCGCTGGAGAAGCAGGGCTCCATTCGCCTGATGATGGACGACGTGGGCAAGCGCAAGCTCGCCTACGAGATCAAGAAGTTCCAGAAGGGCCACTACGCGACGCTCACCTACCTCGACGATGGGCGGGCCGTGAAGGAGATCGAGCGCCTGCTCCGACTCGAGGAGTCGGTGCTGCGCTTCCTCACCGTGCAGGTCGCCGACGAGGTGATCGACATCGAGTCGCGGAAGACCGAGGCTGCGGAGCAGGAGAAGCTCCGCAAGCAGCGGGCCGCCGAGCGTGCGGCGCGCGATGCCGAGGAAGAGCGCGCGCGAGAGACCGCGGATCGGGAGGCTCGCGCTGCGCGCATCCCGGTGGCGGCCGAGGTCGAGGCCGAGGACGACGACGACGACGAGAATGACGACGAGGATGAGGAGTAGGCCATGGGCGAAGGGAACTTTCCGGGAGGCGGGGATCGCGATCGCGGCGGCTTCGGCGGCGACGACCGGGGCGGCTTCGGCGGCGGTGACCGCGGCGGATTTGGTGGGGATCGGGGCGGCTTCGGGGGCGGCTATCGCGACCGAGAAGAGCGCGGCCCGATGGGGCCGAAGGCCAGGCTGCGCGCGAAGGCTCGCAAGAAGGCGCGCAAGCAAGCCAAGAAGATGTTCAACCGGCGCAAGGTCTGCCGCTTCTGCGCCGACTCGACCATCCCGATCGAATACAAGGACCCGAAGGCGCTCAAATTCTTTGTGAGCGAGACGGGCAAGCTGATCCCGAGGCGGATCTCGGGCAACTGCGCGCGGCATCAGCGCGCCGTGACCGTGGCGATCAAGCGCTCGCGGCAGCTCGCCCTGATCCCGTTCACGTCGTCGGGGATCTAGATGGGCCACATCAAGGTCATTCTCCGAGCGGACGTGACGAGCCTGGGCGACGCCGGCGAGGTCGTCTCGGTCAAACCCGGCTATGCCTTCAACTTCCTGCTTCCGCAGGGCAAGGCGATCCTCGCCAGCCAGGGCAAGCTGAAGGAGCTGGAGCACCACCAGCGCGTGGTCGGTGAGCATGTGGCCCGCGAGCGCAAGTCGCTCGAGGCCACACGCGATCGGCTGCAGCAGGTCGTTCTCGAGATCCCGGCCAAGGCGGGCGAGGAAGGCCGGCTCTTCGGCTCGGTGACGGTGATCCAGATCGCGGAGCTACTGGCCGCGAAGGGGCATGAGGTGGACCGCCGCAAGATCCAGCTCGCCGAGCCGATCAAGGATCTCGGTGAGCACGAGGTGGGCATCCGCCTGCACCGCGACGTCGTTGCGAAGCTGAAGGTGAAGGTCGTCGCCGCGGAGTGATCCGCGCGTGATATACAGGGACACCAATCCGGGGGGGAGAGGTGGCGCGTTCGGTGCGTGGGCTCCGGGGAGATGGGGCCGACGGCGATGGACCCAGCGGAGGGTTCGCAGCGCCCGTGCGCGGCCGGCTTCCGCCGCAGGATCTCGAGGCCGAGAAGGCCGTGCTCTCGGCCATCCTGCTCGAGAACGACGCGGTCCACGCGGTCTACACCGAGGTCAAGCCGGACGACTTCTATCATCCGGCCCATCGCACGCTCTACGAGGCGATGATCGCGCTCAAGGATGCGAACCACCCCGTCGACCTGCACACGCTCTCCGACTACCTGAACGGCCAGAAGCTGCTCGACGCGATCGGAGGGCCCGTGGCGCTCGCCGAGTTGGCAGACTACGAGGCCACGGCCGCGAACGTGCTGCATCACGCACGGATCGTGCACGACAAGGCCACCAAGCGGCGGCTGATCTCCGTCGCTACCGAGATCGTCGAGCTCGGTTTCGACGGCTCGCAGCAGGCGGGTCCGCTGCTCGATGCCGCAGAGTCTCGCATCTTCGAGATCACCCAGGCCACGAGCCGCCCGAGCTTCCGCAGCCTGCACGATGAGATGCAGGACACCTTCGATTACGTCGAGGCGTTGATGAACCGCGGCGGGGAGCTGACGGGCCTGCCGACGGGCTACGCCGACCTCGACGAGATGACGGGCGGCCTGCAACCGGGCGAACTCATCATCATCGCCGCACGGCCCAGCATGGGCAAGACCGCACTGGCGCTGAACATCGCGCGCAACGCGGCCGTGGATCATGGCAAGAAGGTGGCGGTCTTCTCGCTCGAGATGACGACGCGCTCGCTGGTACTGCGTCTGCTCGCCGCCGAGGCGCGCATCGATTCCTCCGCCTTCCGCCGCGGCTTCATCGCGCACAATGACCATACCCGGCTCGTGAACGCGGCCGGCCGGCTCGCGAACGCCCAGATCTGGATCGACGACGGCTCGTCGGCGACGCTGCTCGAGATCAAGGCCAAGTCGCGTCGGCTCAAGGCCGAACGAGGTCTCGATCTCGTCGTGGTCGACTACCTCCAGCTCGCCCACTCCGACGGCAAGGTCGAGCGCCGCGAGCAGGAGATCTCGGAGATCAGCCGCGGCCTCAAGGCGCTCGC
>CAYGXT010000450.1:0-3059 GCA_964353695.1 uncultured Myxococcaceae bacterium | reverse complement strand
TCAACCGCCGAACGCTCTACCGGCGCGGAGAGCGCGCCGCCGCGCAGCATAAGGATCTCGAGGACGAGCCGTTTCTGGCTCCCGCCCGCGACTGAGATCCAGGCTAGGTTCCCTCAGCTCGCGTGCGCAGCCTCGGCCTGCTCGTTCTTCTCGCGCAGCACTTGCAGCAGCCGATTCGGGCCGCCGCTGGCCATGATCTCCTGGAACTGCGAGCGGTAGCTCGAGACCAGGCTCACGCCCTCGACGATGATGTCGATCACCCGCCACTCGCCACCGATCTTGCGCAGACGATAGTCCACGGCGACCGCTGCCGACGGCGTGCCATTCACCTGGGTCTTGACCGTCGCGTCGCCGTTCGCCTCGATGCGATCGCCGAGGACCGAGAGGGTCTGGTTCGTGTAGGAGTCGATGCGGCGCCCGTAGTCGAGTGAGAGATGGCGCTTGAAGTCCTTGAGGAATGCATCCTGCTGCTCTCCCGAGAGCTGGTTCCAGCCCCGGGCCAGCACGAGGCGTCCGATGGTCGGAAAGTCGAAGCGCCGGTAGGCGATCTGCTGGAGCTCCTCCAGCCGCCGCTCGGCCGGCACGCCCTTATCCCTGAGTACGGCGAGCACCTGCTCCGAGGTGGACTCCACCACGGCCCGCGCGGGCATAGCGGCCTCGTCGGCTGCTGAAACCCCCGACACGACGCAAAGCGCGGCCGCGGCCAGCAGCCCTCTAGTTGCCCGGAACCACTTGGTAGAGATCGTCATAGAATCCATTCTCGCCTGCTTGTTTGTCCTGGATGAGATTTCGACGGTACTGTAAGTAAGCGTTTCGCACGAATACGTAATAGTCGAACGAGGATTTCTTCGAGTCCTCGATCTGCTGGAGCAGCCGGGCCCGGCTGTTCACCACGTAGGTGCCACGCGAGCTGAGGGTCGCGCTCAAGGGGATGTACCAGGTGTAGACGGCCAGAGCGGCATCGACGCCGAGCCCAGCGGCGTCGCGGGGGGAGGATGGTCCGAGCAAGGGCAGGACCAGAAAGGGCCCGGAACCCAGGCCCCAGACGGCGAGGGTCTGGCCGAAATCCTCGCGCACCTCCTCTAGGCCCAGCTCCGACGTGGCAGGATCGAAGAACCCCGCGAAGCCGACCGTGGAGTTGAAGAGGAAGCGGCCCATCGCGATGCCCGCGTCGCCCGGCTTGCCCTGGAGCAGGGAGTTCACGGTGTCGATCGGCGCATGGAGGTTGTCGAAGAAATTGTCGAGCCAGGTCCGCACGTCCTTCGGCGTGGCCCACTCCCAGCCCTTTGCTACCGGCTCCAGCAGGTAGACGTCGAGCTGGTCGTTGAACCAGAACATGCCGCGGTTGAAGGGCTCCCAGGGATCGTGCTCGGCCGCAGCTCCGGATCCCTCGGCTGCAGCGGAGAAGGCGAAGCCCACCGCAAGGAGGCCGAGTGTGAGCGCGAGTCGCCGGGCGCCGTGGACGGTCGCCGTGCGGATTTTTCGCAGGCTCATTTTTCTCCTCCGTTCCCGAGGTTCGTTGCGAACTTGGAGATCAGGCTCTCGATCGAGAGCGCGTTCTGGGTGAACGCGATCGTAGCGCCCGGCTTCAGATCCTCTTCCGAGGCGCCGGGCTCGAGAGCAACGAACTGATCGCCAAGAAGACCCGCCGTTCGAATGGAAGCGGTTGAATCATCCGGAAGCTTGAGATTCCCGTCCACATGCAGGGTGACGTGGGCGCGAAGATCGCTGCCGAGATCGATGCCCATGACCTGTCCGATCTTCACTCCCGCGATGACCACGGGGGAACGGGGTTTCAAAGCCCCAATCTGATCAAAGGCCGCATACAGCTGAATGCGATCGGAGTCGCCGAGGTTCAGTCCTCCCACCCGGATGGAGAGCCAGCCGACGGCGCATAGGCCGACCAGCACGAAGAGGCCGACGGCGAGATCCCGGGACGGCGAAGGCTGCATGGACTCTACACTCCCCAGAGCGCGGTGATGAAATAGTCAGAGATCAGGATCGTAACCGAGGCCACGACGACGGTCCCGGTGGTCGACGCGCTCACACCGGCCGACGTCGGGGCGCTGGTATAGCCCCGGTAGGTCGCGATCAGCCCCACGATGATTCCGAAGATGAAGGCCTTCAACAGGCTGCAGGAGACGTCGTCGCTGAAATCCACCGCATTCTCGAGGCTCGAGTAGTAGGTGCCCGCGTCGACGCCGAGGATGCTCACCCCGGCTACGTAGCCGCCGAAGATGCCGCAGACCGTGAACAGGGCCGAGAGCAGCGGCATCGCGAGGGTCATTGCAACTGCCTTGGGCATGGCGACCAGGTGGACAGGATTTACCGACATCATGCGCAGGCCGTCGAGCTGCTCGGTAGCGACCATGCTGGCGATCTCGGCTGCGATGGCCGAGCCCGCACGGCCCGTCACGAGCAGGCCCGTGAGCACGGGGCCGAGCTCGCGCACCAGCGAGAGACCGACGACGGCGCCCAGCGACTCCTCGGCGCCGAAGCGGATCAGCGTGTTGTAGCCCTGGAGGCCCAGCACCATGCCGACCGCCGCGCCCGAGATGCAGATGATCACCAGCGAGAGAACGCCGACGTCGAAGATCTCCTGCACCACGCGGCCGGGCCGCAAAGGGGGTGCCAGGGCGGCGCGCAGCAGGCCGAGGCCGAAGCCAGCGATCCTGCCCAGCTCCGCGACGACGGCAAGGCTGCGCCGGCCAAGCCTGCGGATCGCATCGAGCATCAGCTCGCTCCTCCGGCAGCGAGCGGCCGCCTCGGTACGGCGGCTACGCCTTCGTGCAGGAACTCTCGCACGCGCTCATCGTCGCATGCGAACAGCTCGGCCGGCGTGCCGCTGATCCCGCGGCCGTCGAAGAGCATCAGCAGCCGGTCGGCCATGCGCAGCGTCGAAGGAATGTGATGACTCGCGACCACGAGCGTCATGCCCTGGCTGCGGTTCAGCGCCACCAGCAGCGCTTCGATCCGGTACACGGTCACGGGGTCAAGGCCTGAGAAGGGCTCGTCGCAGAGCAGGATCTCGGGCGACGCGATCAGCGCTCGGGCAAGGG
>CAYGXT010000449.1:0-3065 GCA_964353695.1 uncultured Myxococcaceae bacterium | reverse complement strand
AGAGCCTGCCCTCCAATGGCGACTGGGTCGGCCTGGCCTGGCCGTGCTCGATCTCGTCACGCGCCGCCTCGACGAACACCGCCTTCAACAGGTCCGCGAAGGCGGGGCTCGCCGGGCCGGCACTTGCGGCAGCGCGCATCCACCAGCGAGACTCGCGCCAGCCCCATGAATGTCACCGATCTTGTCGACGACGCGGAAGACGCCCAACACAGCCCGGCGGAACGCGCAGCCGCCGCATCGCGCAGCACCTGGGTCAGCGTTGCGGTCAACATCGTCCTGACCGGCACCCAGATTGTGGTGGGAGTGCTGGCCAAGTCGCAAGGACTGATTGCCGACGGCACCCATTCGCTCTCCGATCTGGTGGCCGGCGGCGCGCTACACTCCGTCGTGGCAGGGTCGCTGGCCTGGATGTCGCGCTTAACCGGATGGACGAACGCGACACGGCGGTGATGCTTGCGCTCGATGATCCCCGGCCTTCGGCTCCGACTCCTCGGTGATGCACCGCGAGTGGCGCTCGTCTCACTGGCTCTGTTCGCGTTGGCCGGGTGCGCCGCGCCGCGACCGCACCTGCTGCCCGAGGCTGTTGTGGCGGAAGCCGCGCCGCCGACGGTCTCCGATGTGGCGTCGACGCCCGCAGCGGAGGACGACGACGACTCGAGCAGGATGTCGCTCAGCGAGGTCAACAAGGAGCTCACCAATCCCGTGAGCTCGCTCTGGTCCATCACCGTCCAGCAGAACAATAGTCTGGTGACGACGGGGCCCGGCGGGCCGACCCTCTACAGCCCGAACCTCTTCTTCCAGCCGGTGGTCCCCGTCGCCCTCACGGACGACTGGAACCTCATCACCCGGCCCGTGATCCCGCTCTTCGTCTCCCGGCAGCATCCGGTGCCGGGCAAGGGGTACGTGGAGGCCACGGCCGGCATCGGCGATATCATCCTTGCGCAGATGCTCTCGCCGAGCCCGAATCTCGTGGGCGGCTGGCTGCTCGGCCTCGGGCCCACTTGGATCTTCCCCGCAGCCAGCTCTTTCTGGACGGGGCAGGGCAAGTGGCAGGTCGGGCCCGCGGCGCTCGCCGGCTACCTCTCGGACAAGTGGATCCTGGGCGCCTTCGCGCAGAACTGGACGTCCTTCGGCGGCTCGGGTCCTCAATCCACCAACGGAATGAATCTCCAGCCCTTCGCATCCTACTTCCTGCCGGACGGTTGGAGCGTCGGCTACTCGGGGAACATCCTTGCTAACTGGAAGGCAACTGGCGGCAACGCGTGGACCGTCCCGGTCGGTCTGCAGGTCGCGAAGGTCGTGAAGCTCGGCCCTCTCCCGGTGCGCTTCGCGCTGGCCGGGCAGTACATGGTGGTGAACCCGCAGGTGTTCGGACAGAAGTGGAACATCCAGCTGGTCATCGCGCCGGTGCTGCCGAAGCTCGTTCGCGGCAACCTTCTCGAGCCCAACAGCCTTCAGTTCGGGATGCCGAAGCACCCGCCAGCCCCGTGACGCCCCCCGGCGCTGCTCCGGGAGGTGAAGGAGAAGATCCGACGGCTCGGCTCGACAAGAAGGTCGAGGGCCGGCTCTCGGCGTGACCCTGGAGTCCACTTTACTCATGAGTAAAGTGGACTACTCTCCATTTCGTGGGCATTCGGCGCCGCTACCTCGAACCCCTCATCGTGCCCGTCCTCCCGCGCAAGATGGTCTTCATCGGAGGACCGCGGCAGGTCGGGAAGACGACTCTCGCCCTGTCGCTGGTCGGCAAGGGGGCCGACGAGACGCATCCGGCCTACCTCAACTGGGACGATCCGCGGGCAGCGGCCCGCGTGCGCCGGCTGGAGCTTCCGCCGGGCGAATCGCTGATCGTCCTGGACGAGATCCACAAGTACGCGCGCTGGCGCAATCTCGTGAAGGGGATCTGGGACACGGAGAAGTCGCGACGGCGCATCGTCGTCACCGGCTCTGCGCGCCTCGACTACTACCGCAAGGGCGGCGATTCCCTTGCCAACCGCTACCGCTACTTCCGCCTGCACCCGTTCTCGCTCCGCGAGCTGAGCGCCTCGCCGACCAAGAGCGACGTCGATGCGCTGCTGCGCTTCGGCGGGTTCCCGGAGCCGTTCCTGCTGCAGGACGAGCGCGAGCACCGCATCTGGCAGCGTGACCGCATCACGCGGGTCGTGCGGGGCGATCTGCGCGACCTGGAGCAGGTCCGCGAGATCTCGCTCGTGGAGCAGCTCGTCGATCTGCTGCCGGCTCGCGTCGGCTCCCCGCTCTCGATCAAGAGCCTGCGCGAGGATCTCGAGGTCGATCACAAGACGGTGGAGCGCTGGATCACGATCCTCGAGAACCTTTATCTCTGCTTCCGCATCTCGCCGTTCGGCGCCCCCAAGGTGCGTGCCGTGAAGAAGGAGCGGAAGCTCTACCTCTGGGACTGGTCCATGACGCCGGAGGGTGGAGCGCGCTTCGAGAATCTCGTGGCGAGCCAGCTCCTCAAGTATTGCCACTTGATCGAGGACACCGAGGGACACGCGATGGAGCTGCGCTTCCTGCGCGACACGGACAAACGGGAGGTGGACTTCGTCGTCCTGAAGGACCGGAAGCCGCTCTTCGCCGTCGAGTGCAAGAGCGGCGAACGCAGCATCAGCCCCGCGATCCGTTACTTCGCCGAGCGCACCTCGATCCCGCGCTTCTTCCAGGTCCATCTCGGCGACCGCCACTACGAAACCGGGGCCGCGACGGTTCTCCCGTTTCGAACATTCTGCCGTGAGCTGAGCTTGCCGTGATGCCGTCGGCGAAGGTGAACCCGTGAACTGTGCTGCGCGTGGCAGCGGGAATCCCGCCGGCAACCGCTCCTGCGGCGCCTGACGAGCGGGCTCCGCCCCCCCCGACCCGACATTTCTAAATTGGTTTGACACCGGGGGAGAGCCTGCCCTCCAATGGCGGCTTCCCGCCTCGTTGACGCTCGTGGTCGGTGCACCGAAGCGCGCGTTTCCGTTTCATCCGATCGCCTTTTCCTGGCGCAGCCATGACTTGGTGCGCTTCATCCCCTCCTCGAAGGGGACCTCCGGCTTGCAGCCCAGCCG
>CAYGXT010000448.1:0-3067 GCA_964353695.1 uncultured Myxococcaceae bacterium | reverse complement strand
GCTCAGTAGCGGATCACGCTCCGGATCGCGTCGCCCGCGTGCATCCGATCGAAGGCGTCGTTGATCTCGTCGAGCGGCATGGTGGCGGTGATCATCTCGTCGAGTCGGATGCGCCCGGCGAGGTAGCGATCCACGAAGTGCGGGAGCTGTGTCCGCCCGCGCGTCCCGCCGAAGGCCGATCCGCGCCACGAGCGCCCGGTCACCAGCAGGAAGGGGCGCGCGTGGATTTCCTCGCCCGCGCCCGCCACGCCGATGATCACGCACTGGCCCCAGCCCTTATGGCACGAGGCCAGCGCGACGCCCATGAGATCGACGTTCCCGACGCACTCGAAGGCGTAGTCCACACCGCCGTCGGTGAGATCGACGATCGCCTGCGCCACGTCGCCCACTGCCGCCGGATCGATGCAGTCGGTGGCGCCAAAGGCTTGCGCGAGCTCGAACTTCTTCGGGTTGAGGTCCACGGCCACGATACGCTCGGCTCCCGCCATCACCGCGCCCTGGATCACCGAGAGGCCGATCCCGCCTAGACCGAAGACCGCCACGCTCGCACCGGCCTCGACCTTCGCGGTGTGGAGCACGGCGCCGATCCCTGTGGTGACGCCGCAGCCGAGGAGGCAGACCTTCTCGAGGGGCGCGTCCTTGCGGATCTTCGCGAGCGCGATCTCCGGCACGACCGTGTACTCCGCAAAGGTGGACGTTCCCATATAGTGGTGGAGCGTCTTGCCGCGCGCCGAGAGCCGGCTCGTGCCGTCCGGCATCAGGCCCTTGCTCTGCGTGGCGAGAATCGCGCCGCAAAGGTTCGTCTTGCCGGAGAGGCAGAACTTGCACTGCCGGCACTCGGGGATGTAGAGCGGGATCACGTGGTCACCGGCATGCAGCGTCGAGACGCCCGGGCCGACCTCCACGATCTCACCCGCGCCCTCGTGACCGAGGACAGTGGGAAAGAGACCCGAGGGATCGCGCCCGCTCATCGTGTACGCGTCGGTATGGCAGACGCCGGTGGCCGCAAGCTGCACCAGACACTCGCCGGCGCGCGGGCCCTCGATCTCGATCTGCTCTACCTCGAGAGGCTGCTTCGGCTCCCAGCACACGGCCGCACGGATCTTCATGGCGCGATTCTCCTCCGGCCGCATGTTCTCCGAGTGTGAACGATTCCACCAGCCCGATCCGTTTCTTCTTCGGTAGAATCGTCTCTTCTTCGGTAGAATCGTCTCTTCTTCGGTAGAATCGCCGCATGAAGGACCGAGCGCCCCGGAGTGCGGGCTGCGCCGACGATTCCGAGGCGGCGCCTGCCGGCTGGGCGCGCGCGCTTCTCTCCGACCTCGGGCTCGCCGCCGACGCCGAGCCGTGCGGAATGGACGTCACGGGTCGCGACCCGGTGCTTCCGACACGATTTCGTGTCGGAGAAGCGACGGCCGCGGCCCTGCTCGCGGTGGGTGCGGCAAGCGACGCACTCTGGCGCCTCCGCGGTGGCGGGCCGCAGCGTCTCGCGGTGGACGTGCGGGCAGCGGCGGCGTCGCTGGTCTCCTTCCTCTTGTGTCGCGCGCCGGGGCTCTCCCTCGTACGCGCCGCGCCCGCCACCGTCGCCCTCTACCGCACGCGCGAGGGCAGATGGGTCCATCTGCATGGCGGCTTTCCCGAGCTTCATACGGGCACGCTGGCGCTCCTCGGGTGTTCGGACGACGCCGCGTCCATCGCCCGGGCGGTCTCGGCGTGGGATGCGCAGGCGCTCGAGGAGGCGCTCGCCGAGCGAAGACTCTGCGGAGCGCAGCTGCGGAGCGCGGTCGAGTGGGGAGCTCATCCCCAGGGCCGCGCCCTCGCCGCGGTGCCCCTGGTGGAGATCGTGCGCATCGGCGATGCCGATCCTCGTCCGCTGCCGGGACCGACTGCGCGGGCTCCCGGCGCACGACCGCTCTCGGGCCTGCGCGCGCTCGATCTAACGCGCGTTCTCGCCGGTCCGACCTGTGCGCGCACGCTGGCGGAGCACGGCGCCGAGGTGCTGCACGTGCGGAGCCCGGGGCTGCCCTCCATCGAGCCCTTCGTGATCGACACCAACCCCGGGAAGCGTTCGTGTCATCTCGACCTGGACGTGGCCTTTGACGCCGATTGCCTGCGCTCTCTCGTCGCGGGAGCGGATGTGTTCTCGCAGAGCTATCGCCCTGGCGCGCTGGAACGCCGGGGCTTCGGACCCGGAGAGCTGGCGCGGATGCATCCCGGCATCGTCGTGGTCTCGATCGACTGCTATGGGCACGAGGGCCCCTGGGCGGGACGTGCCGGCTGGGAGCAGCTTGCCCAGACGGTGACGGGGATGGCGCACGAGCACGGTGGGACGGAGTCCGCGTCGATCGTCCCCGCCGCGGTGAACGACTACGTCACCGGGAACCTCGCTGCCCTCGGCGTCCTCGCCGCCCTCGAGCGCCGCACGCGCGAGGGTGGAAGCTGGCACGTGCGCGTCTCACTCGCGCGCACCTCGTCGTGGATCCTGTCGCTCCCGCGCACTCCTGACAACGCCCTTCCGAGCGGGCTCGACGCATCGGTGCTGGCCGCTCATGAAATCGTGGTGGACACGGCGTGGGGTCGCCTCTCGCGCCTCGGGCCGGTGCTGCGCATGAGCGAGACTCCGCCAGGCTGGACGCTTCCACCCGCTCCGCTCGGAAGCGACCTCCCGCGCTGGGCCTGATGTGCCCCGGCGTCACGCACGTTTGGCTGCGCGGACCCGGCCACGGCGTGCAATCATGGGTGCCGGCCGAGCGGGCCGGGGAGCCCTGGAGCAACACGATGCGGTGTCGAAGAAGCTGGATAGGGACGACGGCAGCAGCGTGCCTGGTGCTCGCGGGCTGCGCGAGCCTCGATCCCGAGCCCGATTGGCGCCAGGTGCAGGCGCTCACGGAGCAGACGGCACATGCGACGCCGGTCTGGAGGCGCTCGCGCGAAGCCACCGAGGCCGCGAACGCGAAGGTCGCCGAACTCCTGGAGGACGGCCTCACGCGCCACGAATCCGTGCAGATCGCACTCGTGAACGATCCGCGGCTGCAGGCGCAATTCGACCAGCTGGGACTGGCTCGCG
>CAYGXT010000447.1:0-3074 GCA_964353695.1 uncultured Myxococcaceae bacterium | reverse complement strand
ACCTGCTTGGCATCGAAGACCTCGACCGTGG
The DNA here is from genome assembly GCA_964353695.1 of uncultured Myxococcaceae bacterium. Lineage (GTDB taxonomy): Bacteria > Myxococcota_A > UBA9160 > UBA9160 > UBA9160 > MYXO. Next base: position 3,043 of record CAYGXT010000447.1, on the reverse strand, counting down.
CGACCTCGAGCGCATCCTCGAGACGGCGCGGCACATGCAAGAGGTGGGGATGCGCGAGGTCAAGCGCGTGCCCACGCTCCGCGGCCGCACCATCCTCAACCTCTTCTTCGAGTCATCGACCCGTACGCGCACCAGCTTCGAGATCGCTGGCAAGCGCCTCTCGGCCGACGTCATCAACTTCTCGACCGAGAGCTCGAGCCTCTCAAAGAGTGAGTCGATCCTCGATACGGCGCGGACCCTGGATGCCATGGCGCCCGACGCGGTGATCGTGCGGCATAAGGTGGCGGGCGTGCCCAAGCGCATTGCCGATGTCCTCGAGGCGCCCGTGATCAACGCGGGCGACGGGGCGCACGAGCATCCCACCCAGGCGCTCCTGGATCTGTTCACCGTGCTGCAGGAGAAGGGCAGGATCGAAGGCCTCACCCTCACGATCGTGGGCGACATCCTGCATTCCCGCGTAGCGCGCTCGAACATCTACGGCTTCCGCAAGCTCGGCGCCGACGTGCGCGTGGTGGGGCCGCCCACCCTGCTGCCGGCCTGCGTCGAGTCTCTCGGCGTCAAGGCGTTCACCTCGCTGCGCGAGGGCCTCGAAGGAGCGGACGTGGTGATGGCGCTCCGCATCCAGCACGAGCGCCTGCAGGGCGCCTACGTGCCGAGCGTTCGCGAGTACTCCGCGGCCTGGGGCCTCGACCGCGCGAAGCTCCGCTTTGCCAAGGAGGATGCGATCGTGATGCATCCGGGCCCGATCAACCGCGGTGTCGAGATCTCGCATGATCTCGCCGACCGTCCGCCGAGCGTGATTCTCGATCAGGTGCGCAACGGTGTCGCCGTGCGCATGGCCGTGCTGTATCTGCTTGCCGGCCGGGCGCAGCCCGCCTACGGAGTTTGACGCATGAGCAGGATCCTGATCCGAGGCGGGCGCGTGCTCGATCCGTCGACGGGCCGCGACGAGGTCGCGGACGTGCTGATCGAGGACGGCAAGATCGTTGCGGTAGGCGCCGGCCTCGCCGCCCCTGGAGCCGAGGTGATCGCGGCATCGGGCTGCTGGGTGGCGCCCGGCTTCTTCGATCTGCACACGCATCTGCGAGAGCCGGGTGAGGAATACAAGGAGGACATCGCCTCGGGCGGGCGCTCGGCCGTGGCGGGTGGCTTCACGACCGTCTGCTGCATGGCGAACACGCATCCGGCCAACGACGATCCGGCCGTGACGGACTACATCCTCGACCGGGCGAGACAGGACTCGCCCGCCCGCGTCTTCCCGATCGCCGCAGCCACGAAGGGTCTCGAAGGCAAGGTCATGACCGAGATGGCCGCGCTCCAGAAGGCGGGCGCGGTGGCTTTCAGCGACGACGGCCGCAGCATCATGGACGGGGGCGTCATGCGTCGCGTGCTCGAGTACGCGCGCATGATCGACGCGCCCGTGAGCGTACATGCCGAGGACTGCCACCTGGTCGGGCAGGGAGTGGTGAACGAAGGGCCGGTGTCCACACGTCTCGGTCTGCCGGGCAACCCCGCGGTGGCCGAGGCGGTGCTGGTGGCGCGCGACCTGCTGCTGGCGCAGATCACGGGGGCGCACCTCCACGTGGGTCACGTCTCGACCGGAGCGGCCGTCGAGCTGATCCGCGCGGCCCGCGAGCGCGGGGTGCACGTGACGGCGGAGGTGACGCCGCACCACCTCTCGCTCACCGACGAGGCCACGCTGGGCTACGACACGAACGCGAAGATGGCGCCGCCGCTGCGCTCGGCCGCAGACGTGAAGGCCTGTCGTCAGGGGCTGGTGGAGGGCGTGATCGACGCCATCGCGACGGACCATGCGCCGCATGCGCCGCACGAGAAGGACGTGGAGTTCACAGCCGCGCCGCCGGGCGTGCTCGGCTTCGAGACGGCCTTCCCGGTCGTGCTCGATCTGGTGCGCGCGGGCGAGATCACGCCGCTCGAGCTGATGCGCCGGCTCTCGACGACGCCGGCGCGGATCCTGAAGAAGCGCTTCGGAACTCTCGCGCCCGGCGCGGAGGCCGACGTCGTCGTGCTCGATCCCGAGCGGGAATGGCTCTACGACCCGATCAAAGGCTGGTCCAAGAGCCATAACTCGCCGTGGGCCGGGCAGCGGCTGGTGGGGCGCGCCATCGCGACGATCGTGGCCGGCAGGCTGGTCTACGAGGTGGAGAGGGGAGTGCTCGCTCCGTGAAGACCCGCAAATCCCCCCCCCGCCCGGCACTCCTCGCTCTCGCCGATGGCAGCGTCTTTCACGGTACGGCGTTCGGCGCCGAGAGCGTGGGAACGGGCGAGGTCTGCTTCAACACCAGCATGACGGGCTATCAGGAGATCGTGACGGATCCGTCCTATGCCGGGCAGATCGTCAGCATGACCTATCCCGAGATTGGGAACGTGGGCGTCACACCCGAGGACGATGAGTCTGTGCGCCCCTTCCTTTCCGGCTTCGTGGTGAAGGAGCTGTTCCACGAGCCCTCCAACTGGCGCGCGCGGGAATCTCTCGACGTTTTCCTGCGCCGGCACTTTGTGCCGGGTATCGCAGGGCTCGACACGCGCGCCCTGGTGCGGCGCATTCGCGACCGCGGCTTCCAGACGGGAGCTCTCTCGACGGATCCCCGGCAGCAGGACGAAGAGGCGCTCGTGGCGCGGGCGAAGAGCGCACCCCCGCTCGACGGGAGAGACCTGGTGGCCGAGGTCACGTGCGCCGCGCCCTATGACTGGAGCAAGGGCGCCTGGGCGGGTATCGAGGGCCAGCTTCCGCGCGCTCCGCGCCCGGAGCCGCGGCTTCACGTCGTGGCCTACGACTTCGGCGTGAAACGCAACATCCTGCGCCTGCTCGTCGAGCAGGGCTTCGACGTGACGGTGGTGCCGGCGAGGACGCCGGCCGAGGACGTGCTCGCTCTCGGCGCCGACGGCGTCTTTCTCTCGAACGGTCCGGGAGATCCCGCCGCGGTCGCAGGCGCGCCCGAGATCGTGCGGCGCATCGCCGATCGCGACGTGCCGGTCTTCGGCATCTGTCTCGGCCACCAGATCCTGGGCCTCGCTCTCG
>CAYGXT010000446.1:0-3080 GCA_964353695.1 uncultured Myxococcaceae bacterium | reverse complement strand
GGAAGGCCTCGAGGCGAGGGGCCGGCACGAAGCCGCGCTTCACGAGCAGGAGCGGCGCTCCCGCCGGCGCCGAGAGCACAAGGGGAGTCAAGACCTCGACGCCAGCCTCACGCCCTTCGACCCGCTCGTGCACGACGATCGACTCGGCCGCCAGAAAGCGGCCGCGCACGACGGCACGGCGATCCGCGAAGGCGCCCGGCTGGGCCAACACCTCGGCGATCGAGGCCGGCGGCAGGTCGATGCGCGCATTGCGCTCCGCGAGCCATTGCTGGCGCCAGGTATGACGCTGGAGCTGCCAGAGGCCGAGCGAGAACAGAAGTACCACGACCACGAAGGCCGTGACGGTGGGCGACATGCCAGGCCGGAAAGGCCTCAGGCTCAGCCTCCGCTTGCGCTCAGCGCAGCGCCAGATCGGCCAGCATCGCCAGGAAGAGCGCAAAGAGATAGCCGAGAGAGACGTGGAAGGCGCGCCGCGCCGCGCGGTCGGTCCGCTCCATCAGCACGCGCACGATGCTCCAGGTGAACCAAGCGTCGAGGGCGAGCGCTGCCCCCAGGTAGATGTTCCCGAGCAGCCCGAGCGGCACCGGCGCAAGCGTCACGGGCACGAGCGCGAGCGTGTACCAGAGCATGCGCCAGCGCGTGCCCTCGTCGCCGATCACGTTCGGCAGCATCGGAATTCCGGCGCGGCGGTAGTCGTCCTTGCGGAAGAGCGCGATCGCCCAGACGTGTGGCGGCTGCCAGAAGAAGATGATCGCAAACAGCAGCCAGCCGGCCGCGGTCACGCGCCCATTCACGGCGGCATCGGCGATGAGCGGCGCCACCGCGCCGGCCGCGCCTCCGACGACGGCATTCCAGGAGGAGCGCGGCTTCAGCCACACCGTATACACGAAGACGTAGAAGAGAATACTGGCCACGCCGAGCGCGGCGGCGAGAGGCCCTCCCGCAAGCCACAGGACGACGCTGGCGAGCACGGCGAGCACGAGCCCGAAGAGGAGCGCATGGGCTGCACGCAGCTTCGCCGCAGGAAGCGGGCGGTTGCGCGTACGCTCCATCAGGGCATCACGATCGCGCTCGATATAACAGTTGAGCGTATTGGCGGCACCCGCCGCGAGTGCGGTACCGCCGAGGATGGCGAGCGTGAGCCCCACGGACGGCGCCGCCACAGCCATCCACAGCACCGGAAGACCCGTGAACAGCACGAGCAGCAGGATTCGCGGCTTCGTGAGCTCGAGATAGTCGCGCACGAGGCGGAGCGCAGGGGAAGCCATGCCCACCAAGCTAGAGCGCCACAGGCTGCGGGGAGCCAGTGGCCGCCCGACGCGGGGTTTGCTGATCCGGCAGCTGGATCCGACCCGCCGCCTGCTGCGCCGCGATCCGGCGGGCGCGGCCGCGGATCCAGAGCGCGATGCCACCGATCAGCGCCAGCGGCAGGATCGAGAGCAGCAGCGATCCGGCGACGAAGCCGGTCTGTGTCTGGTCGTTGGTGCCACCAACGCAGACAGAACATGCCCTCGCAAGCCCGGGCGAGCAGACGACGAGGGCGCCGAACGCCGCGGCAGCAAGACCCCGCATGGGCCGGGTCGGGGCCGTCCTGCTCATAGGTAGATCCTCCAGTAGAGGAACGGCCATACGCCGACCACGAAATACCAGAACACCTGGGCCGCACCCATCAGACCGGGAGGCAGGAAGCCCCGCTGCAGCCGGCTCCATGCAACCGCGAGCAGACCGAGTGCGGCCACGGCGTGCAGCGCATGCACGCCCACGATCAGATAGAAGAAGCTGCCCAGAGCGCTCGAGCTCAGCGTGAAACCCGCCCCGAGGAGCTGCAGCCACTCGCGCCCCTGGAGCAGGACGAAAGCCGTCCCGAGCAGCATCGCCACCAGAAGGGGCGTGCGTGCCTTGGGCGGGTTGCGGCGGAAGGCCCCCCCTGCGACTGCGAGCGCCACGCCACTCGCCAGCAGCAGCGCGGTGTTGAACGCCGTCTCCGTCACGGGCAGCCTGGGCTGACCGGGCGGCGGCCAAACCAGCGCCGAGGCGCGCATGATCGTGAACGCGCTCACGAAGCCCGCGAAGAGCATGACCTCCGTCACGACGAAGATCAGCATGGCCATGATGCCACTCGGAACGAGCTGCGCCGGCGATCCGCTGCGCAGGTGCGGGAGCGTGTGGACGGACATGGACAGACCTCCGGGCCTAGTGAGCGCCTTCTGCGTGGCCACCGTGAGCGGCGCCATGCGGCGCCGCCGCCTCGACGTTGGCCGCAATCCACGCAGGCTTGACCCAGTTGCGCCCTTCGAGCTTCATCACGTCGGGCGCCACGCCGGAGAAGAACACCAGCATCAGGAGCAGCATCGTCAGCATGAGGTACGGGACGAAGCGCTGGGCGAAATTGATGTGCATGAAGTTCTTCGCGACCATGTAGGCCTTCACGACCGCAATGCCGAAGGCGGTCGAGAGCGTGATCGCCAGCGCCGTCGGGCGGTGCTCGATCTCAGCGGCCAGCAGTGGCCCCGCGACACTCACCGCGAGCAGGCCCAGCAGGATCGCCCAGATGCGCACGTAGTTCCCGTGGTGGGTGTGCTCCCCCTGCCCGGAATGTCCTTCGATCGCGCCGTGGTCCGACATGCGTTCTCCCGTTTCGATCAATTGCCGATCAGCTGGCGATCACTTGGCGATGTAGAGCAGCGGGAACAGGAAGATCCAGACGATGTCCACGAAGTGCCAGTAGAGCCCGATCAGCTCTACGCGATGCATCTCTTCGTAGCGTTTCGCGCTCGCCGCGACGATCAGCATGATCACGACGCCTGCCAGCACGTGGGCTGCATGGAGTCCGGCGGCCGTGTAGTAGAACGACCAGAAGGTGCTCGACGTAATCGTGAAGCCGTGCTGGATCTCGGAGGTCCACTCGAGCGCCTTCACGACCGCGAACGTGATTCCACCGGCAGCGGTCAGGTACAGGAAGCGCGCGGCCCCGGGGCCGTCGCCGCGGTCGGCGGCCTTGTGGGCCTGCACCGCCATCAGGCTCGACGTCAGCAGCACGACGGTGTTGAACGCGCCGATCCAGGTGTTGGTATGAGCCG
>CAYGXT010000445.1:0-3083 GCA_964353695.1 uncultured Myxococcaceae bacterium | reverse complement strand
CCGCGCCCTGCTGCAGGATCTGATCCTCGCCGCCGTGAACGCTGCCCTCGCCCGAGCGCAGGAGATGGTGCAGCAGGAGCTGCAGCGCCTGGCCCTCATCCCCGGCGCGACGGGCGACTGACGCAGGATGCGGACCTCACCCCCGATCGAGCGCCTGGTGATGAGCCTCAAGCGCCTGCCCGGCATCGGCGAGAAGTCGGCCCAGCGCCTGGCGTTTCATCTGCTCTCGGCGCCGGAGGCCTTCGCGCAGGAGCTGGCCGAGGCGATCCTGCGCATGAAGCGCGAGATCGTGCTGTGTGCCGAGTGCTTCGATCTCACCGATGCCTCCCCCTGCCCTCTTTGTCGCGACGCGAAGCGCGATGCCTCCGTGCTCTGCGTGGTCGAGGAGCCGGCGGATCTCGCAGCGGTCGAGCGTACGCACCGGTACAGCGGGCGCTACCACGTGCTGGGCGGCGCACTCTCACCCATGGACGGCATGGGGCCGGGCGAGCTCCGCATCGCGGCGCTCGAGGCGCGCATCGCCCGTGGCGGCGTGCGCGAGGTGATTCTCGCCACGAACCCCACCGCCGAGGGCGACGCCACGGCACACTTCGTGGCCGACCGCCTGCGCGAGAGCGGCGTCCGTTTGACGCGTATCGCCTGCGGCATGCCGCTCGGAGGCGATCTCGAGTACGCAGATCACGTGACGATCGGGCGTTCCCTCGACAATCGGCGGGAGATGTAGGGGGGCGCCCACTCAAGGCGCCAGCCGAGCCCGCCGATGCGAGCGCCAGCACACGTGCGCTTGCCGGGACTGTCGGCGGCGGGGTAGAGTCGCCCCGTTCTCTTTACGTGCCGGGCGCTTACAGAGCGGGGTTGCGGATGGGCCTGGGGCCGCTCGTGATGTACGACGAGGATTTTCGCCGCATCATCGTGGTGCTGGAGCGCCTGGTCCGCGATGCCAGCGCCCGCGGGATCTTCCTCGTGGACAAGGACGGCCAGCTCATCGCCGAGGCCGGCGAGATGCGCGGCGTCGATTCCACGAGCCTCGCTTCGCTCACGGCCGGCAACATTGCGGCCTCGGGCGGCCTCGCGCAGATCATCGGCGAGGAAGAGTTCCCGGTTCATTTCCATCAGGGCCAGCGCGACAGCCTGCACATCACGCACGTGGACCGCCGCATCATCCTGGTGGTGGTCTTCGACGAGCGCAGCTCGCTCGGCCTGGTGCGGCTCCGCGTCAAAAAAGTTGGCGCTGAGCTCGCCCACATCTTCGAAGAGATGCAAAAGAAGAGCGAGCGGGCGCAGGCCGCTGGCTTCGCCAGTCCCTTCGCCGACATAACGGACGACGACATCGACAATCTTTTCTCCGAGTGACGCGGAGCCCATGTCCTTCATCAACTACTCGTCGCGCGAGATCAACTGCAAGATCGTCTACTACGGCCCGGGGCTGTGCGGGAAGACGACCAACCTGCAGCACATCTACGCCCGCACCAACCCCACGCTCAAGGGCAAGATGATCTCGCTGGCAACCGAGACCGAGCGCACGCTCTTCTTCGACTTCCTGCCGATCGCCCTCGGCGAGATCCGCGGCTTCAAGACCCGCTTCCATCTCTACACCGTGCCGGGCCAGGTCTTCTACGACGCGAGCCGCAAGCTGATCCTCAAGGGGGTGGACGGCGTCGTCTTCGTCGCCGACAGCCAGATCGAACGCATGGAGGCAAACCTCGAGAGCATGGACAACCTGCACCTCAACCTGAAGGAGCAGGGCCTGTCTCTCGAGAAGCTTCCGTTCGTGGTGCAGTACAACAAGCGCGACCTCCCGAATGCGGCGCCGCTCGAAGAGATGCGGAAGCTGCTCAACCCGGGCGGGGCCCCCGACTTCGAGGCCACGGCCCACACGGGTGCGGGCGTCTTCGAGACGCTGAAAGCAGTGGCCCGTGGCGTGCTGGGTGATTTGAAGCGGCTGGGCTCGAAGCAGTAGGCTCCCCGTCGTCATGCCCCACGCCGTCGCCGCCGGACGCAAGGTCTACTACGAGTTCCACGGCGATGATCCCGGCACACCCCTCGTCCTCGTGATGGGCCTCGGGGGCTCCTGCCGGGGCTGGCTGCCGCTGCAGGTGCCCGACTTCGCCCGAGAGCGCCGCGTGCTGATCTACGACGCGCGCGGGGTCGGCCAGAGCGACGACCCGGGCGGCCCGTTCACGACTGCGGATCTCGCGGATGACCTCGCTGCCCTGCTCGACAGCCTCGGCCTGCGCCGGGTGGACGTGCTCGGCGCCTTCCTCGGCGGCATGGCGGCGCAGGAGCTCGCGCTGCGGCATCCGCTACGGCTCGACCGTCTGATCCTCGTCGGCAGCTACGCGCGGCCCGACGCGAAGCGGCGCATGCTTCTCGAGAAGTGGAAGGAGATGGCGCGCATCGATACGCCGCTCTCGATCCAGGTGCGCGAACGCCTGCTGTGGACTCTCGAGGATGACACCCTCGAGTACACCGATCTGATCGAGTCCATGATCGACTTCTTCACGGGCGAGGGCGCGCCGGTTCCGAACGAGCTCTTCATCCGCCAATGCGATGCCTGCCTCGGACACGACGCGCGCGACCGGCTGAGGAACATCCACGCGCGCACGCTCGTGCTCTGCGGCCAGCACGACCGGCTCACACCGTCCAAATTTCAGCGCGAGCTGGCGGACGAGATCCCGGGTGCGCGGCTCGTGACGCTCTCCTTCGGAGCGCACCTGGTGATGGCCGAGTCGGCGCAGCGCTTCAATCAGATCGTGCTGCAGTTCCTCGCCGAGGATCGTTAGACCCCGAGGCAAGGCCAGCGACCCTGAAGCCGGGAGACCGATGGGGCGCGAGGGCGCCCGCGGCTACTTCAGGCGAGCCAGCGCTCGAGGACACGCTCCAGCGCGTCGCGCTGCAGGGGCTTCGTCAGGTATTCGTCCATGCCCGCCGACAGGCAACGCTCGCGATCCCCCGGCATCGCGTTCGCGGTGAGTGCGACCACGGGCACACGCGGCGCAGCCCGGGCGGCCTCGCGCCGGCGTAGCTCCCCGGTGGCTGCCAGCCCGTCGAGGAGCGGCATCTGGCAGTCCATCAGCACCAGG
>CAYGXT010000444.1:0-3102 GCA_964353695.1 uncultured Myxococcaceae bacterium | reverse complement strand
GCCAACGTTCGCAAGGCGAATGCGTTGCTGGAGAAGGCAATCGCGCATCACCCAGACGACTGGCGCAACTATTACTACCTGGGATTCAACCGCTTCTTCTATCTCGAAGAGAACGAGGCGGCGGCCGACGTCATCGAGAAGGCTGCATCTCTCCCCGGCTCACCCCGCTATCTGCCGCGCCTGGTCGCGCGCCTCCGCGCCGGTGGCGACGGACTCGAGACCTCCGCTGGCATGCTGGCCACGCTCGTCGAGGGTACGCAGGATCCCTTCGAGAAGGCCGAGTACGAGAAGGCTCTCGACGAGGTCGAGACCGAGCGCCGGGCTCGCGTTCTCGACGTGGCGCGGGCCGAGTTTCAGCGCCGGAACGGCCGGGATCTCACGCGGGTAGAGCAGCTCGTGGAAGGCCCCACGCCCGTGCTTCGGAGCCTGCCGCCGGAGCTTCACGGCTGGGAATGGCAGATCGATTCGGCGAGCGGGAAGATCGTCTCGTCCTATTACCACGCACGCTATGAGCCGCGCCTGCAGGCCATGGCCAGGAAGGAGCGCGACCGCACCATGGCGGCGGGCTCCGTGCCGACGACGGAGGGGCAATGAGCGCTGCGGACCGCGAGATCGTATGCGTCGAAGGCCTCGTGAAGGACTTCCGGACAGGGCTCGGAATCCGGCGCCAGCGCATTCTCGACGGCATCTCGTTCCGCGTGCGCGAAGGCGAGATCTTCGGCTTCGTTGGGCCGAACGGCGCCGGCAAGACCACGACGCTCAAGCTGCTGATGGGGCTGATCCATCCGACCTCGGGGCGGGCCTCCATCCTCGGCCACGACGTGGGCGAGACCGAGTTCCGTCGCTACGTCGGATTCCTCCCGGAGAACCCGTACTTCTATGAGTTCCTCACTGGCCGCGAGATTTTGACTTTTTATGCGCGGCTCTCGGGAGTGCCAGGAGCCCGGATCGCCAAGCGGGTGGACACGCTCCTCGGTTGGGTCGGTCTCGAGCACGCCGCCGGCGCGCGACTGCGCACCTATTCGAAGGGCATGCTCCAGCGCGTAGGAATCGCGCAGGCCCTCGTGCACGATCCCTTGGTAGTCTTTCTCGACGAGCCGATGAGCGGCCTCGATCCCATCGGACGCAAGGAGATCCGCGATCTCATCCTGAGGCTTCACGCAGAGGGCAAGACCGTGTTCATGAACACGCATATCCTCTCGGACGTCGAGACCCTCTGCGACCGCGTCGCCATCATCGTGAAGGGCACGATCCGCTACGAAGGCCGCATCGAGCACTTCCTCGACGCGGGGGAGAGAGAGACGGACGTCGTGCTCTCCCGCGTGCGGCCTGAGCTTGCGGCAGATCTCGAGGCTCGCTTCGGCCGGCTTGGCGGCCGTGGCGAGCAGCTGGAGCTGCGCTGCCCGGGCAAGGCGGTGGGCGAGGTGCTGGAGCAGGCCCTGCGCGCTGGCGCAGAGGTGTTGGCGGTGACGCCGCACCGGGCCTCGCTCGAGTCGATCTTTCTTTCGGCCGTGCGCGACGCCGGTGGGCCGGATCGGAGGGATGCGAAATGATTTCTCCCGTTCGCGTCAGTGCCCTCGCGGCCAACACCATGCGCGAGGCCATCCGCAGCAAGGTGCTCTACACGTTGCTCTTCTTCGCCGTGCTCCTGATCAGCACCGGCGTGCTGCTCTCGACCCTTACCTACGTGGAAGGGGATCGCATGCTCCAGAGCATCGGCCTGGCCGCGATCCGCTTCTTTGGCGCGGCGATCGCGATCTTCGTGGGCATCGGGCTCATCCACAGCGAGGTGGAGCGCCGCACCATCTACACGATCCTCTCGAAGCCGATCTCGAGAGCCGAGTTCCTGCTGGGAAAGTACCTGGGCCTCGTGGCCACGATCTGGCTCCAGGTCCTCATCATGGGGCTCGTTTTCGCGGGCATCTCGCTGCTCGCGGGAGCGCCGCTCACGACCCAGCACCTGCTCTGCCTGATCCTCGCGGCCGTGGAGCTCGCATTGGTCGTGGCGCTGGCCACGCTCTTCTCCTCCTTTACCACGCCGATGCTGGCGGCCTTCTTCACGGCGGGGCTCTACGTCCTGGGACACCTGTCTCGGGATCTGCGCGACCTCGGTGCACGCTCGGATGTGCAGTCCGTGCGCTGGGTGGCCAAGGTGCTGCACGGCGTGCTGCCCGACCTCGAGAGCTTCAACCTGACGTCACAAGCGCTTCACGCGCTGCCGGTCCCCGGCTCGGAGGTCGCCTTCGCGCTGCTGTATGGCGCCGGCTACTCCGCCCTGCTGCTGCTGCTCGCGGTCGTGGTGTTCGAGCGCCGCGACTTCAAGTAGCGTCGCCGGGATGACCGAGATCCCTGGCGCCGATTCGCGCGGGCTCCACGTCCTCGCCTTCGTGCTCGGCCTGGTGGTGGGATCGTTTCTCAACGTCGTGATCTACCGGCTACCGCGCGGTGAGTCCGTGGTGCACCCGCGCTCGCGCTGCCCGCATTGCGGCCATGCGATCACGGCCCTCGAGAATGTGCCCGTGCTCTCCTACCTGGCGCTACGCGGGCGCTGCCGGGGCTGCAGCGCACGCATCTCGGCGCGCTATCCGGCGCTCGAGCTGCTGACGGGCCTCGTCTTCCTCACCGTCTCCCTGCGCCACGGCGCGAGCCCCGAGAGCCTGGTCCTCCTGGTCTTCGGATCGCTCCTGATCGCCGCTTCGGCCATCGACTTCGAGCACCGCATCATTCCCGACGCGATCTCCGTCGGCGGCCTCGTGGCGGGCCTCGTCCTCGCGCCGTCCGCGGCCTGGCTCGGCGGTTCGAGTCTGGCGGATGCGCTGCTGCGCAGCGGCGCCGGCGCCGCCCTCGGCTTCGGGATGCTCTGGATCGTGGGCTTCGCGCACGCCCGCATCTGCGCCGCGGCGGGACGCAGCTTTCCGCACTGGCCCGGGGAGGGGGAGACGTTTCCGCGCGTCGGCTCTCTCGACTACTGGACCTGGTTTCCCGGCATGGGCTTTGGCGACGTGAAGCTGATGGCCATGATCGGCGCCTTCGTCGGGCCGGTGCGCGTGATCGAGTCGCTGGTCGTCGGGTCGGCCGCCGGGCTCGTACTCGGTCTGGCCT
>CAYGXT010000443.1:0-3113 GCA_964353695.1 uncultured Myxococcaceae bacterium | reverse complement strand
CTGTACCATCCTTCTGGAAGGCGGGCAGGAGGGTAGACAGAATCTGAGGGGTGGTACTGGGCCGGACAGATTCATCCTCAACAAACCCCAGGGAAGGGCCCTTCTTTTGCACCACTTCGACCGGGACGATCTCGGCGCCGAGCGCACGCAGCGCTGCAACGGCTTCGAGACAGGCCCGCGCCGTGTCGGGCGCCGTATTCGTCGTGACGTAGCTCTCGTCGAAACCGACGCGCAACCCGCGCAGCTCGGCGCTGAGCGCGGCAACACAGTTCGGCGACGGCTCCCGCAAGCTCGTCGGATCCAGCGGATCGAAGCCGGCCATGGCATCGAGCATTGCGGCGGCGTCAGCGACGCTCCGTGACATCGGCCCCACGTGATCGAGGGACGGTGCCAGCGGAAAGACTCCGTGCCGGCTCACGCGACCCCAGGTGGGCTTCAGACCGACCACGCCGTTCGCGGCGGATGGGCCGCGGATCGAACCTCCGGTGTCGGTGCCGAGCGCACCGAAACACAGGCCCGCCGCGACGGCCACGCCCGACCCGCTCGAAGACCCCATCGGCGAGCGGGTCGCACAGCGCGGATTGACTGGCATCGGGAGCCCGTCCGCGTAGCCCATCATCGCGAACTCGGTGAGGTGGAGCTTGCCGGCGATCACGCAGCCCGCGTCGCGCAGGCGGCGAACGACCGTGGCGTCCTGTTTTGCCTCATTGCGTGCCAGGATGCGCGAGCCGCAGCTCGTCACGACACCCGCGACGTCGATCAGATCTTTGATCCCGATCGGGATGCCGTGGAGCGGGCCGCGCACCTCGCCACGCGCGAGCTCGGCGTCGGCGCGGCGCGCCTCGGCCAGCGCGCTCTCGGGCAGCAGCGTGAGATAGGCAAAGAGGCGCGGGTTCAGCCTTTCGACGCGTGCGAGCAGAGCCCGAACCAGCTCCTCCGACGAGAGTTCTCGTCGCCGCAGGAGCGGCGCCACCTCGAAGGCGGGGGCGAGGCAGAGGCGATCGAGATCTCGCACGGCTTCATTCTGCCGCAGGCAGACAAGCCGCGCTCCACAGGCTGGCCGCCTCAGAAACGGTCGGCAGCCCAGTAGCTGAAACGCTCGGGCGGGAGGATGCGGCGGAGCAAGGCCGTGGCATCGTCTCCAGACACGAGCGGCGTGCCGGCGGCCTTCGCGAGGCCTGGCGCATCGAGCACGCGGAGCATGGCGTTCGGATCGGGGTAGACGTCGATGCCGACTCCTCGGGCCCGCAGCCCCGCGGCGAGCGCGTCGTCCAGAAGGGGTGGCGCTACGCCGAGGGCTCGCAGCTCGGGGGAGGGCCGACCGGGTCGGGCGAGCATGTCCTCCGTGCGCGGCGTCAAGATCTGGCGCACCAACGCCGCGAGGGGCTCTGCCGCCTCGGCCGTCCGCCCGAGCTCCGTCAGGATCAGGAAGCCCGACAGAACGGCCGCACGCGCGTAGGCCACGACCTCGCCAGCGCGGAGAGCCAGCAGGAACTCCTCGTGCGGATTGCCGCCGTTGCGAAGGGTCGCTTCCCAGACGGCCGCATCTCGCACCACAGCGCCCTGACGCGATCCAGAGTAGGTCTCGTGAATCCGCTGCACGGCCGGGAGGTCGCGCGCGGCCTCGAAGGGCCGCATCTCCGTGCCGGCATCGGAGAGCGCTGCACCCTCGCCTCGCACGGGGCGGAGCAGGGTGCGCGAGCCCGGCCACGAGCTCCAGCCGAGACGCTCATAGAAGCCAACACTCGTGGTGAAGAGCAGCGAGAGCAGCATCCCGCGCTCGCGCATCGCCAGCGCAGCCCGCTCGAGCAGCTCGCTCGCGATGCCGCTCCCGCGCGCCTCGGGCCGGGTGAAGACGCTCCCAATGCCGCCGGTCGGCACGGCAGCGCTCCCCAGGCGCAGCCGGCGCGGGAAGATCTGCACGCACGAGACGAGGTGGCCGGCGTCCTCGGCCAGCCACACGTTCTCGTCGGCGAAACCGGGATCGTCCTCGAGGTAGCGGCGGAAGAAGTCGCGCCCGCGCCAGCCGTCCGGAAGCTCCCAGCCGTCGAGGAGATCGAGCAGCGCCTCGTGCTCGTCCCCGCACAGGGTCCGGATCCGCATCGACGCCGAGTATACTCATGGCATGTCCGACGCCCGTCTGATCTACCGGGAGGGTTTCCGCCATTTCGTGGAGCAGCGCCTCGACGACGCCATCACGGCGTACCGGCAGGCCATCGCCCTCGATCCAAAGCTCGCCATCGCCTGGAACGGCCTCGCGATGGCGCTCCACTCGAAAGGCGACCTCGGCGCAGCGATCGAGGCCGGCAAGCGTCTCGTCGAGCTCGAGCCCGACGAGCCGCTCAGCCACACGAGCCTCTCCATCTTTTTTCAGACGAAGGGCATGGTCCCCGAGGCCGAGCAGGAGAAGGCCATCGCCCTGCGGCTCACGCTGAAGCAGAAAGGCCAGGGCCTCTGAACCCATGACCGACACCCCGAAGTCCTTTCATCTCTCGCCCGAGATCCACGACTACCTGGTCCGCCACGGCACGCCTCCCGACGAGATCCAGCGCGCGCTGATCGAGGAAACGAAGCGCCTCGGCGGCATCGCGATCATGCAGATTGCCCCCGAGCAGGGCGCCTTCATGACGCTGCTGGCGAAGCTGATCGGCGCACGCCTGGCTATCGAGGTCGGTACCTTCACCGGCTACTCGGCCCTCTGCCTCGCGCGCGGCCTCGCGGACGGCGGCCACCTGCTCTGCTGCGACATCAGCGAGGAGTGGACCCGCATCGGCCTGCCTTATTGGGAGAAGGCGGGGGTCGCCCACAAGATCGAACTCCGGCTCGGCCCGGCGGCCGAGACCCTGCGCGCTCTGCCCGCGGATCCGGTGGTGGACCTCGCCTTCATCGACGCCGACAAGGGCGGCTACCCCGTCTACTACGAGGAGATCCTCGCGCGCCTGCGCCCGGGCGGACTGATCCTGGTGGACAACGTCCTGTTCATGGGCACCGTGGTGGACCCCTCGGTAACGAACGAGAGCGTGGTGGCGATCCGGGCCTTCAACGATCGGGTGGCCCAGGACGAGAGGGTCGACCGCGTGATGATCGCCGTCGGGGACGGCCTCACGCTGCTG
>CAYGXT010000442.1:0-3114 GCA_964353695.1 uncultured Myxococcaceae bacterium | reverse complement strand
GCCCCGGGCGTCACGGTGACGCCGCTGCGCCAGATGACAGGCGGTGCGGAGTTCAATGAGGTCTTCCTCGACGACGTGCGGGTGCCGGCCGAGAACATTGTCGGCCGGCGCGGCGAGGGCTGGAAGGTCTCTCGCGCCACGCTCAAGCACGAGCGCAATCTGATCGCCGATCCTCAGCTTCTGCTCAAAATGTTCGACGGTGTCGTGGCCCTCGCGAAGCGTACGCTGCGAGACGGACGGCCGGCGATCGAGCAACACGACGTGCGTCAACGCCTGGCCGAGCTCGAGGGCTACTTCTGGTCGCAGCACTACTCGGGCTACCGCCAGCTCACGGCCGCCGCGCGCGGCCAGGAGCTCAAGGTCATGTTGCCGATGATGATGAACAAGCTCTACTCGACCGACCTGATGCAGCGCCTGACGACGCTGGCCTACGAGCTCCTCGGCGACACGGGCCTCGTGATGCCGGCGCCGGAAGAGGCCGGCATGGCGCTGCTGCCCGACGCGCCCGGGAGCTGGACGGCGCAATACCTATTCGCCATCGCCAACTCGATCGCGGGCGGCGCTTCCAACATCCAGCGCAACATCATCGGCGAGCGTGGACTCGGCCTGCCCCGCGACCTGCGCCCGCGCTGAGGCCGGCCAGGCCCACCACCAGCAGGACGCCCGTCCCCGGCTCGGGCACGCGGCTCGGGTAGAGCACGTCGCGCCCCGAGACATCGTCGGCCCGGAGCGCGGTGTAGAGCACGCGCGCTACCGGCCGCGCTGGGTCGACTTGGGGTGCGGTCGGAGGTTGTAAATCACGTAGGTGTCGCCATCGAGGTAGTAGTAGAAACGCCAGTGCTTGTTGACGTAGCACTGCCGCGCGTCGGGTCCGTCCGCTGGCCAGGGGTGGGTACGGAGCGACAAGTAGCGGTGGCCGTGTTCGACGAGCAGCCGCAATTTGTTGTCGAACGCTCGTCGCACGGCCTCCGGCGCTTTGCCGTAGGCGTGGGTGAATTGATCAGTGCGGCGGGAGCGCATTCATCGATCGGTTTACTTCTTTGCTCGGCGGCGCGCTACCGGTGGTCGTTTGGTGGCCTGGTGCAGAGCGTCAAGGAATTCGTCGGCGGTGTCGTAAGCAGGCGAGAGACCGATACCGGCTTTGGCCTTGAGGTACGCTTCCCGGCCGGCCTCGTCCATCGCGCCCTGAGCGCGGAAGTAGTGGCGCAGCGCCTCGCGCACGACTTCGGAGCGGCTGCGGTGATCGGCTTTGCGAGCACGTTCGATTTGCGCGGCCAGGGGCGCGGGCATGGAGACGGAAACGACAGTGGCGGCGTTCTTTGAGGTGGTGGCCATAAGTTTATAAACCTTTATAAAAGCAGCGTACCACGGCCGGCGGGCGGCCGCCAAATGTTGCCTGGGGGCCTCAATCCCCGAACTTCCCGTGCCTGCCGGCGCCGCCCGCGAAGCGCGCCGCGCCCTCGCTCGTCTCGCCGGAGCGGATCACCTCGAGGCCAAGGCGCGTCTCCTCGCGGAGCGCCTCCTCGAGCGGCAGCGCCCACTGCCTGTAGGAGGAGAGCCGGTCGCTGCGCAGGCAGCGCTGGGGGAAGGCCGCGAGCTCTTTCGCGAGCGACACCGCCTCTTCGAGCGCATGCCCGGGCTCGACCAGGCGGTTGGCCAGGCCCATGCGCTGGGCCTCGTCCCCCGAGACGCCGCGGCCCGTCAAGATCAGATCGAGGGCGTGGCTATGCCCCAGCATGCGCGCGAGGCGGATCGTGCCGCCGTCGATCAGCGGTACGCCCCAGCGCCGGCAGAAGACGCCGAAGACCGCGTCGCGTGCTGCGACCCGCAGATCGCACCAGACGGCGAGCTCGAGGCCACCGGCTACGGCGTAGCCCTCGACGGCCGCGATCACCGGCTTCGAGAGCAGCAGGCGCGAGGGCCCCATGGGCCCGTCGCCCGTCTCTCCGACGCGGTTGGCGCGGCCTTGCAGCACGCCCTTCAGATCCGCACCCGCGCAGAAGCAGCCGCCGGCGCCCGTCAGCACGGCAGCGCAAAGCGCTTCCTCCGCTTCGAAGCGCCGGAACGCCTCGGCGAGCGCTGTAGCCGTCGGCCCATCCACGCAGTTGCGCACGGCCGGCCGGTCGATCGTCACGATCGCCACCGGCCCGTCGATCTCGAAGCGTACGCTGCTCACGGTTTCTCCTTGCGAGGCCGGCTGCCGTAGTCGCCGAAAGGGTCGTCGCGCTCGCGCACGGCCTGCCGGAAGCCCGTCGCCTGCGCGCGCGCCACGAAGTCGAGGCCCTCCTGCGTGTGTCGGGCGATGCCGTCGAAGAGGGTGCCGAGCGTTCGGCTCGACGCAAAGCCCATGTTCTCGACGGTCTGGTTGCAGAGCAGCTTCAGCATCACGAGCTGGCTGGTGGGCACCCGCGCCATGCGCTTCGCGAAGGCGAGTGCGTGGGAGTCGAGTTCGGCATCGGGCACTACCTCGAGGATGAGCCCGATCTCCGCCGCCTTGCGCGCCGGGATCTCGTCGCCGGTGAGCAGATATCGTTTCGCACGCTCGAGGCCCATGCGGTAGACCCACATGGCCGTCGTCGGCGTGCCCCAGACCCGCGACGGCGGGTAGCCGAAGCGAGCTCCCTCGCCCGCCAGGATGATGTCGGCGCAGAGCACCATGTCCGTGCCACCGCCGATGCACCAGCCCTGCACGGCCGCGATCGTGGGCTTTCGCGCGTACCAGAGCTTCATGTAGGTCTCGACGAAGCTCCCGATCATCCGCATATCCGAGACGGAGTCCCAGACAGGTCTGCTAGGTCTGCTCTCGCCTGCCGCCGGCCCCCCGGTTGCGCCCGCCTGGGCAGCCGTCGACCAGTCGAGGCCGTAGCCCGCGCAGAACGCTGGCCCCTCGGCGCGGAGCAGGATCACCCGGGCCCCAGCCTGGGCATCGCCCTCGTCGATCGCCCGGGCAAGCTCGTCCCGCAGAACCGGGGTGATGGTGTTGTACTCCGCCGCACGGCTGAGAGTGATGACGAAGACGCCCTCGTCGACCGCGGTTCGGAGCGTGGCGTAGGTCATGGGCCCTTTTCCCCTCAGCGCCAGGAGGCCGCGGGCGCTGCCCGCCCTTCTAGCACA
>CAYGXT010000441.1:0-3117 GCA_964353695.1 uncultured Myxococcaceae bacterium | reverse complement strand
GGTGGCGGCGACGGGCGCTTCGGCTTCCACGCTCGGCGCCGTGACGTGCGCAGCCAGCGCCACGTCCCTCAGCGGCATCGGGGGATCGCTCTCCCAGACGCTCGGCGCGGTCACGGCATCCGGTACGTCGCAGGTGCTGCCGCTGCGCTACGGGGTGCCGCTGTTCGCCTTCCGAACCTCGCCCTGGTCGCGCAGCTTCGTGACGCCGGAGTGGGGCACCCCGGTTGCCCCGACTACCGGCGTCCTGGTCGAAGAGGCGGGCGGCTTCCTGCTCGCGGAGGACGGCAGCGGGGGCCTGGCAGTCGAGGCAGGCGCTGCTTTCCACCGCAGCCTGCATGGCTATGCCTCGGCGCCGTGGAAGCGCGCTTTCGTGAGTCCGGCATGAGAAACGGAGGATGCATGGAGCGACTACTCATGCTCGCGCTGCTCATCGCGGCGCCGGCTCTCGCGCAGGACAAGAAGATCAGCGAGCTGCCCGATGGCTCGCCACCGCAGGCGACTGACGCGATTCCGATCGCGCGGAGCGGGTCCAACTATCGGCTGCCCTTCAGCGCGTTCGCTACCGCGTTCACTGGCGGGACGATCACGACGCCGATCCTGGCGAGCGCCTTCGACAACTGCGCAACTCCCCCTTACTCGTTCACAGGCGATGCGACCACGGGCCTGTGCTCGACGGCGGGCGGAAGCGTCCACCTTCGAAGCAATGGGACGAATCAGCTTTCCGTGGATGCTGGCGGGTCCTGCGTGTACAACCCGTCCGTCGCGGACCCGGCCGGGAACTACGAGCGGGTCTGCATGCGCTGGAACTCAGGGCTCAGCCGCTTCGACTTCTTCTCCGAGAAGGGCGGAACGGGCACGGCGAGGCACCTCCGGATCGGCACGAACGCGACGGGAGCGGATGTCCAGTTCATGTCAAACAGCGCTGTGCGGTGGGAGCTTCTCTCGACGACTGGCAATTTCCAGCCGGTCAGTGACGACGCGTACTCAGTAGGGCTCACCGGGAAGGCGCTACAGTTCATCGGAGCCCGTAGGGGCTTGGCCGGCAGCAAGTCGAAGAACCTCACCACCGGATCTCCCACCTCCGTGTGGGCGGTGATAGTGCCCACCGACGATTGGCGCGACGCGACCTTCGAGTACGCTGCATGGTGCTCCGACGGAACGGCCCACATTCTCCGTCGCGGTCAGGTTTACTTCGCTGCGGTGGCCGAAGGTACGACGGTGACGTGCCCGACCCCGACTGAGGTGGGCACGCCGCAGACGGCCTCCACGAGTGGCTCGTTCACCTTGTTTACTTGGGGGTGTACCACGGGCACTAACACCGCGACCATTGAGCTCACGGCGACCTGCTCCCTCACCGAGACAGCACTTTCGCTCTCGTTCTTCCCGCACTCTCTCAGCAATGCAACGCTGACCTACACCTATCCATGATTTCTGTAGCGACGCATGGCGCCACGGGCGACGGGACGACGGACGACCGCGCCTCGATCATCTCCGCGATCTCCGCGCTGAGCACGACGGATCGGCACCTACTCTTCCCGCCCGGCCGCTACAAGGTGAGCAAGTACGTCCCGCTACAGAATATCGACGGGCTGCAGATCCACGGTGAAGGCGCCACGATCCTCTATCAGTCGGCCGACACCGGGCTCTCCACGGACGGCGTGGCGACCTCGAACACGATGGTCAGAAGCGGCCTTCTGTTCATCGACTGCGGCGACCTCGTGGTTCGCGACCTCCAGTTCGAGGGCAACAGCGTCCAGGCCGACATCACGGTCAACATCGGCGTCGGGTGCTACGTCCGAAACTGCCTGCGCGCGAGGTTCGAGAACCTCTGCAACTGGTACGGCGGTGCCCTATTGAGCCAGGAGAACCAGACGGGCGACGTCGGCCTGCGCCTCGTAGGCTCGTACAGCTACGGCGCACGTAATCCTATCGGCGTCGGCTCTGACTGCGTGGTGGACGGATGCCGCATCGAACAGCCGACCGACTCCGGCTACAACCGATCGGGGGACAACGGCTCGTCGCACGGGATCTACCTGTTCGCCGGCAGGAAGAACGTGCTGATCCGGAATTGCCACTTCAAGAACGTGAGGGTGGACGCCATCAAGGGCAGCGGGTCGAGCGCGGCCCTCTCCGGACTCGTGGTGCAGGGGTGCTCGTTCATCGACTGCGGTGGCGGTGTCCTCTGGGGTGCCGACGACGTGCAGAACCATGACGGCTTCATCGTCGAGGGGAACTACTTCGAGGACTGCGGAACGAACATCGCGGGCTGGACGACCTGCGCGTCTATCGTGGTGCTTGGCTCCTCGGGCTCGATCATCCGGGACAACGTCCTCCGCTACACCCGAACCTGCCTCGGCACAGTCGCCGCCGTGAAGGGAATCCAGATCCAGCGCTACAGCGGCTCAGCGAAGGAGTGCCGCAACGTGTTGGTTGCCGGGAACCTGCTCCATGCTGAGGGACTCTCGCCGAGCCAGATCGTCACTCAAGCCCTCTATGGCTACGAGGTAGACGGCCTGACGCTCGACGGCAACGTGGTGAGGGGTGTCGGAGGGGTCGCCATCTCGGTACAGGCAGCATGCGACCGCGCGATCATCCGGGGCAACCTGATCCGCGACGTGGTGACGGCAATCGGCGTTACCACGAGCTCGGGCGTGGCGGCCTTAGACAACGTGCTTCACCGGGGCAGCTACACCTCCACCAACCCGATAGTTTCGGTGGATAGCACGTCCCGGCCCAACTTTATCCAGCGGGACAACGTGGAAGTTGCCGCGGACGGCAAGTCGAGCCTTCTGGTGGTGTAAGGAGAGGACGATGCGGCTTGACGAGATGCTCCCCCGAGCAAAGCGCCCCACCGAGGAGTTCCGCCTGAGCTGGGACTTCGTCAACGACATCGAGGCCTCGGACTCCTACGCCTCCCACACCATCACAGCCACCGTGGTCAGCACAGGCGCAGACGCCACGGGCACCTTCCTCCAATCCCCTAACCGCATCGGCTTGACAGGCGCAGTCCTGGGCGTCCAGGTACAGGCAGGCAGCGATGGGCTGGACTACGACGTGGCATTCGCGCTGCTGACCACGCAGGGCGACCGCTTCGAGCGCGTGGTCAGGGTAGCGGTG
>CAYGXT010000440.1:0-3138 GCA_964353695.1 uncultured Myxococcaceae bacterium | reverse complement strand
CAGCAGACGGCGGCGTCTACCGCTCGAAAGTGCAGTGCCTGCAGGTCTGCCGCGATGGGCCCATCGCCGTCGTCTACCCGGACGGGACCTGGTACCGCGGCTGCACGCCCGAGGCATTGGAGCGCATCCTGAACCAGCACGTCATCGGAGGGCAGCCGGTCGAGGATCTCGTCTTCGCCCGGAATCCGCTCCCCGCGGCGGCCAGGAAGGCCTGATGGGCGAGTGGATCCTGCGGGGCCGTGAGTACCTGGAGCTGGCCGCGATCGAGCTCCGAGCGGAGGCCGAGGCCGCGATCGCGCTCTCGATCGGCGGCGCACCGAAGCGCTACGCGCATACGGACCCGAACGAGGACGTCGCGCTGCTCGTCGTCCGAGAGGACGGGCTGCTGCTCGCGGTCGCGGACGGGCACGGCGGCTACGAGGCGGCAGAGCTTGCGCTCGAGGCGATCCGGAGCTGGGACTCGGAGCTTCCAGCACGGATCGAGGGCTCCGCCGATTGGAGCCGCCTGGCGCTCGGCGCCTTCGCCCTCGCGAACCAGCGCAT
The DNA here is from genome assembly GCA_964353695.1 of uncultured Myxococcaceae bacterium. GTDB lineage: Bacteria > Myxococcota_A > UBA9160 > UBA9160 > UBA9160 > MYXO. The sequence goes on along the minus strand of CAYGXT010000440.1, from coordinate 2,595 downwards.
CCTCGCCAACGCCGTGCGCGGAGGCCGCCGCCGCTCGCGTACGACGCTGGCCTTTGCCCGGGTGGAGCCGGAAGCCGGCGCCATCCGCTGGGCCTCCATCGGTGACAGCCATGTCTTCCATGCGGCGAACGGCGTCCTCGATCTCGCGCGCGCCCGCGGCCACGACCCAGCGAGCCGGGGCGGGACGTTCTTCCTGGGTGTCGGGGAGGAGACGGAAGCCTCTCTCGAGGAGAAATGCCGCATCGGCGAGGAGCATCTTGCGGACACGCAGGCGCTGGTGCTCGCGACCGATGGCCTCAGTGAGCGAGGCATCGGTGTGGACGAGCCCGCGGACACCGTCGCGGCGGCCATCAGGAGCGCCGCGGATCTGCCGCCGCCCGAGCGCGCCGCAGCACTCGCACGGGCTGTCGTCGAGGCCTCCCTCGCCGCTCACCGCAAGCGTCGCTCGGGCGACAACGTGGCGGTCGCCGCCGCATGGCTGGCAGCGATCAGAGCCCGCTGAGCAGGCCCGCGATCAGATCGCGGTCTGCTCGTAGTAGTCGGGCACCCTCGCGCCCAGGTCGACGGCCTGCCCGAGGCTGGCGAGCGCTGCGAGCCAAAAGCGCGGCAGCGGTAGCGGAACGCTGAGGACGAGGGCCTCGATGCGGGCGCGCAGGCAGGCGTCGGCTCGCGCAAGCCGGTAGAGCGCGCGCCAGCTCGCCATCTCGCCGCGATCGAGAAGCTGGGCGAGGTCTTCATCGCTGGCGAGGTCGAGCAGCGTGCGATTCCAGGCGGCTCGGGACCCCTCGAGAGCCAGGCTGCTCATGCTCCCTCCTCGAGCGCAGTCCGCGCGACGACGGCCGCCCAATGCCGTCCCCGTGCGATCACGTGCTGCCAGTCGCTCCACGGTGCTCGCAGGCCGCGGTAGCGGGAGAGATCGATCTCGGCTGCGTCTTTCGGGGCTGCCGCTGCGAGCCGCTCCGCAACTTCGCTGAGCGGCGAGGTCCCGCTCTCCTGAGCGTAGATCTCATCGAAGGGTCGCAGGGCAGCCGCTACTCGATCCTCGCCCAGGCGCTCGAGCAGCACGACAGTATCGAGATAGTCGCGAAGCGTATGCCGGGTGATGAGAAGCCATGCCTTGATCCGCGCCATCTCCTCGAGCGTCGGAACGCGAAGGCCCTCCACGACCTCGATCTCGAGCGGGCGCGTGCGGCGAAGCTGGCGGATTCCGGTGAGGATCCCGTCGAGCTGGCCGAGGATGAGCACCGGGCGGCGAACACGCTCGGTTCGCCAGCCGGCGACGGACTCGAGCACGGAGAGCACCTCGTCGAACCGGTCGCGCAGGTCGGCGAGGACATGATCGCCGTCCATGCTCAGGCGGTGCCCCGCATGCATGGCCGCAGCCGTGCCGCCGACCAGGATCGCGCCTGGGATCAGATGCTGCAGATGCCGCTCGGCAGCGAGCAGCCGCTCCCACTCGGGAAGCGATCCGAAATCGAGGGACATTTGGCGCATTCTCGCACGCCCCGTGCGCGGCACAAAATGCGCCTCGCAGCAACGTGGCGGTCGCCGCCGCATGGCTGGCAGCGATCAGAGCCCGCTGAGCAGGCCCGCGACGCGTTCGGCGATGGCGTGGGACGCCGTGAGCCCGGGGGATTCGATCCCGATCAGGTTTATGAAGCCCGGTAGTCCGGCCGCGGACTCCTCCGTGATGGAGAAGTCGCGGAAGCCCTGCCCCGGGCCTGAGAGCTTGGGCCGCACGCCGGCGAAGTCAGGTGCGAGCCAGCGCGCCTCGAGCCCAGGCAGGTAGCGGCCCGCCGCTGCCGCAAACGCCGTCGCCTTCGAAGCATCGACCTCGTAGACGGGAGCGGGCACGTATTCGGTGTCGGGTCCGAAACGGATCCTGCCCCCGAGGTCGAGCGTCGCGTGGATGCCCAGCCCGGCCTGCACCGGGACGGGGTAGACGAGACGCGAGAGCTGAAGCCCTGCCCCGGCTGCGAGCGAGAAATAGTCGCCCTTGCAGAAGTGCAGGCGCAGACCTCGGGCATCGACGTCGATGCCTGCAAGGGCAGCGATCCGATCGGAGGCGAGACCCGCAGCATTCACGAGTGCGACACAATATAGAGTCACATGCGAGCCGTCGGCATCCGTCACGTGCACGCAGAAGCGGCCCTGCACGTGCTCGATGCCCACCAGCTCCGTTCGCAGCGCGAAGACGGCCCCATGCGCCTCCGCCTCTGCCGCGTAGGAGGTCGCAAGCACGTGAGCGTCCACGATGCCGGTCGCCGGCGAGTGCAGCGCCGCGAGCGCGCGCACGGCCGGCTCGAGCGTTGCAACCTCGCGTCCGTCGATCAGCTCGAGGCCCGGCGCGCCGTTCTCGGTCCCCTGGCTCTGCAGCCGCTCGAGTAGCGCGACCTCCGCCTCGGTCGTGGCGACGACGAGCTTCCCCAATTGGCGATGCGGCAGCCGCAGACGCTCGCAGCGCGCATACAGCGCCTCGCGGCCGAGATGACAGAGCGTCGCCTTCAGCGAGCCCGGTGGGTAGTAGAGGCCTGCGTGCACGACCTCGCTGTTCCGGCTCGTCGTCTCTCGCGCAATCGCCTCGCGCCGCTCGAG